>JBOGZH010000087.1:0-2201 GCA_050697095.1 Solirubrobacterales bacterium | reverse complement strand
GTCGACGAGCGCGCCGCCGGGGTCGCCGCGGCGGGGGCGGCGCTCGCACTTCGGGCCCCGATCGTGCCGGTGATCGCGATCGCGGCCGCGGTCACGGCCGGAGCGCGCGCACTGGGCTGACGCCGCGGCGTCGAACCCGACGCCCGAACTTTGTCCACGCCCGCACCGCATCGCCCGCGAGCGCTGGTGTAGCTTGATCCCCTCATCCGCGCCGTGCGCACGGGGAGAGGAAGAGCTGGAACAGAGCACCGCATCGATCGGCCCGGAAGGCGGGAGCGAGCGAAGGCCGCTGGAGGCCGCTGCCAGTCGGGACTCGACCGAGGCGGCCCCGGACGTCCGCCTCAGCGGGGTGACGAAGCGTTACGGGGACGTCGTCGCGGTCGGAGGGATCGACCTCGAGATCGTGCGCGGCGAGTTCTTCACGATGCTGGGCCCCTCGGGCTCCGGGAAGACGACGACCCTGCGGATGATCGCGGGGTTCGAGAGCCCGGACGCGGGAACGGTGGAGCTGGCGGGTCGCGACGTCACCGACCTGGCGCCGTACGACCGCGAGGTCAACACCGTGTTCCAGGACTACGCGCTGTTCCCGCACATGACCGTCGCGGACAACGTCGACTACGGGCTCCGGGTGAAGAGGGTTCCCGCGGAGGAGCGGGAGCGCCGCCGCGCGGACGCCTTGGAGACGGTGCGGCTCGGCGGTCACGAGTCCCGGAAGCCGACCGAGCTGTCCGGTGGACAGCGCCAGCGGATCGCGCTTGCGCGGGCGATCGTGAACCGCCCCCGCGTCCTGCTTCTGGACGAGCCGCTCGGCGCGCTCGACCTCAAGCTCCGGGAGCAGATGCAGATCGAGTTGAAGGGCATCCAGGGCGAGGTCGGGATCACCTTCGTCTACGTCACCCACGATCAGGAGGAGGCGCTGACGATGAGCGACCGGATCGCGGTCCTGAACCACGGCCACATAGAGCAGGTCGGCACCGCCGCCGAGATCTACGAGCGACCGGCAACCCGGTTCGTAACGGGGTTCGTCGGGGTCTCGAACGCGCTCGAGCGCGACGGCCGCAGCTTCACGGTGAGGCCGGAGAAGGTGAAGCTGCTCGCGAACGGCGATGAGACCTCGGGCCTGCACGCCGAGCGCGGCCGGATCCGCGAGGTCGCCTACGCGGGGATGATCACCCGCTATCTGGTCGAGCTGGAGGCAGGAGGAGAGCTTCAAGTCGTGCGCCAGAACCTCGAGACCTCTTCGGCCGAGGCTCTGGCGCAACAGGGGCGGGAAGTGACAATCGGATGGCGGCCGGAGCACGCGGTCGCCATACAGGAAGAGGACAGGGAGAGAGAGGAGAGCTCCATATGAGCAAGTTGAGAGGCAATCCCACCCGCGTGGCGTGGTTGATCGTCGCCGCCCTTGTCGCGTTCATGCTCGCGTTCGCGGGCTGCGGCGGGGACGACGACGATGATGGTGGTGGCGAGGCTCTGAGCGAGATCGGCGAGGGCGAGGGCGAGGTCAACCTAGTCGCCTGGGCCGGCTATGTCGAGGACGGCTCGACCGATCCGAAGGTCGACTGGGTCAGCGACTTCGAGAAGGAGACGGGTTGCAAGGTCAACGTGAAGATCGGCAACACCTCCGACGAGATGGTGCAGCTGATGCGAACCGGCCAGTACGACGGGGTCTCCGCGTCGGGTGACGCGACCGGTCGCTTGGTCGAGGGAGGGGACGTCGATCCCGTCAACGTCGACCTGATCTCGAACTACGAGGACGTCTTCGACGCCCTCAAGGACCAGCCCTACAACACGTTCGACGGCCAGAACTACGGCATTCCGCACGGCCGGGGTTCGAACCTGTTGCAGTACGACCCGGACGACGTCAAGCCGGCGCCGAAGTCCTGGGACGTCGTGTTCGAGGGGGCCGACGAGTACTCGGGCCGGGTGACGGCGTACGACAACCCGATCTACATTGCGGACGCGGCGCTGTACCTGCGCGAGCACAACCCGGAGCTCGGGATCAGCGATCCGTACGAGCTCGACCAAGAGCAGTTCGACGCCGCAATCGATCTGCTCAAGCAGCAGCGCGAGCACGTCGGCGAGTACTGGTCCGACTACACGAAGACGATCCAGGCGTTCGCAAACGGCGACTCGTCCGTGGGCACGACGTGGCAGGTGATCACGAACCTGCTCAACGCCGACGGCGAGCCCGAGAAGAACGT
>JBOGZH010000086.1:0-7686 GCA_050697095.1 Solirubrobacterales bacterium | reverse complement strand
GCGATGCCCTCGAGGCGGCGGCGGCCGCGTTCGAGGAGCTCGGCGTCACGCACCTCGCCGAGCGCGCCCGCGAGCGGGTCGGTCGCTAGCCGGCGCGAGCGCCGTCGCGATCCGGGCGACCAGCGCCTCCGGTCCCTCGACGATCTGTCGCCACGTGACGCGAATCACCCGCAGCCCCCGCGCCCCGAGCTCCGCGTCGCGCACCCGGTCGCGCTCGAACGCTGCCCGGGAGGAGTGGTACCTGAAGCCGTCGACCTCGACGACGAGTCGCTGGTCCCGCCACAGGAGGTCCACCTCGTGAGCGCCGAGACGCACGTTGAGCTCGGGCGAGGGAAGCTTGGCTCTCCTGATCAGCGTGAGCAGGCGTTCCTCGGCCTCGGAGCGTGTGAGCGCCGGGACCTTGTCCGCCTCGATCAGAGCCCGCAGCGCCGTGACGCCGCGGCGCCTTGGGAACCGGGCAAGTAGGGCGACCAACTCTTTGTCCTGCGCGAGGCGTCGAGCGTGAACCTCGGCGAGCGCGCGCTCGAGCTCGCGCGGCGAGACCGCCGCGGCGAGGTCGAGGAGTGTGCGGGCGGGGGTGGTGACCGGGATTCCCCGCGCCCTTCGGACGTCACCCCGGTCAAGCGCGGCCACGCGATGGACGCGGATTCCGGGCCTGTGCCCCTGAAAGCGGCCCGGCACGGTGACGTCGAGATCTTCCCGTACGACCGATAGCACACGCCACAGGGCGGCGGCGCTGCGATGGCTGATAACGGAGCCGGGCCCGCACGCGAGCACGGCGGCCAGCTCGCGCGCACCCTCGGCCGGAACGGCGTGGCCGACAAGGTAGACGCCGCGGTGGACGGCGTGGAGCCGCGCTGCCTTGACCCGGTTGTCGATCGCAGCGCGAGTCAGACCGATGTCAAGAAGCTGGGGACGGGTGACGACGCCCCGCTGGCGGGCGGCAAGCGCCGCGATCTCCCGCTCGAGTGGCCGCCCGCTCACACCGTGCGCCGATCTCGGCCCCCGGCGCCGCAAACCCCACATCCGAGACGCTCCCCCGATCGAATGTGGGGTTGACGGTGCATATGACCGCTAACCCCACAAGCGCGCCCGATGCTCCCTCGGGTGTGGTGTTTGCGGCAGCGGTGGAGCGCCCACGCAGCGGCTCACGCCCCTGGGTGCGCTGTTCGGGCCGTCGCCCGGCGGAGCGCCCACGCGCCGGCCCGCCCCCCTGGGTGCGGTCGTTGTTGCGAGGTGCCGCCGTTCGGTGGCGCTGGTCGCCTAGACCGCGTTCGCGACGACGGCGGACGCGAGCAGCGCCAGCGCCAGGGTGCCCGCGAGCGCGATCAGCGCGCTCCGCCGCCGTCCGGCCGCGAACAGGCTGCCGACGCTGGTGGCGAGGACCGCGAGCGAGGCGAGGCTCCATCCGACCGCGTAGGGCAGCGTGTCCGCCGGGGTCTCGGTGGGTGGATTCGGGGACACGGCCGACGCCGCCCACACGAGACCGATCACCAGCGCGCCGGCGGCCAGCCACGAGACCGCGACCGCGAACGCCGTCGCGGCCGCACCAGACGGCCCGCGCGCACCGGGAGCGGGCGCCGGCGGGGCGGCCTGAGCGATCACGCGCTGACGGGCGATCTGAAGCGTCGGAGAGGTCGCGGAGATGGCCACGTATTCGATCCGCCCGCCAACTCCCCTGCCGAACGTAGAATCGGGGCATGGCCGAGCCCGGTGAGAGCACGATCCACGAGCGCCACTACACGGTCGAGGAGGCGAACTCCCTGCTCCCCAGCATGAAGCCGCTGCTGCGCAAGCTGCGCGACGCGAAGGACCTGCTGACCGACTCCGAGGCACACGAGGTGCTCTCCGACGCGGCCCCGACGAACGGTGGTGGCGAGCCGGGGCGCCAGGTCGGGGAGGCGTTCCTCGAGGTGCGCGGTCTGCTCGGGACGCTCGAGGAGGCCGGGATCGTGGTGCGCGACATCGACCGTGGGCTGATCGACTTCCCCGCGATCCGCGGCGGCGAGGAGGTCTATCTGTGCTGGGAGCTGGGCGAGGACGCGGTCGGGCATTGGCACGATCTCGAGTCGGGCTACCGCGGCCGGCGCGAGCTTGACTGAGCTCTCTCGCCTCGCCGCCCACGAGCGCCTCGCCGTTGCCGGCGCCGCGATCGTCCTCGCCAGCCTTTTCCTGCCCTGGTACGGGATCACCCTCGCCGGTGGGCTGGTCAAGACGGCGGTCGGGACCTTCGGGCTGGTCGAGGCGGCGCTGCTGCTGACGGTCGGCGCGGCGGCCTTCCTGATCGTGATCTGCTCGCGCGGCTACTCTCTTCCCCGCCCCCTGCACGAGGGCACCCTGCTAGCCGCCGCGGGGGCGTGGGCGGCGCTCCTGATCGGATACCGGATGCTCGAGCGGCCGGACTTCGAGCTCGCCGCCATCACGGGCCCGGGGCTTCGCTACGGGATCTTCGTCGCATTGCTCGGGGCCGGGCTGCTGATCGTCGGCGGGCTGCGAAAGCGCCGCGAAGAGCTCGACGAGGAGAAATTCCACGGGCAACGGTGAAACTTTTGCCCGTTTCGTGTTATTGATCCCTAACAAGGCCCAATTCCCGGCGCTCAGGCGCGGGGGAACGGGGGACCCAGGATCAAGCGGCAAGTTCGCGAACGAACTTGCCGGTGGTCACCGGGACACCAGGTCCCAGGGGCGAATCGGACGATCGGTCCGTAGCGCGGCTCTTTCAGCGCGAGCCCGACAGCTAACCCCGTCGGCCCGAGAAAGAGAGAGTCGTGAGAGCGACGAGCACACAAGGGCGCAATCGCGCCAGCCTGCTGGCGGGGCTGCTGGCCGTGCCGGCCTGCGCCCTGCTTTGGGCCGGCGGCGGGGCGGCGCACGCTCAGACCACGACGACCGCCGATCCCGCGGCGACGGACCCGGCCGAGGCTCCCAACGAGCAGGCCCCGGAACAAACGGGCGCTCCCGACGAGAGTCGCAAACCGCAGCGGCTGCGCCTGCGGCTCGAGGACGTCGCCCCCCAGAAGGTCTTCTTCAAGGGCTCCCAGCCGGCGACGTTTGAGTATGAGCTCGCCGGGAGCGACAAACGGGACGTCGTGATCGAGGTGGTGCCGAAGGGCGGCAGCGGGGCCGCGCGGCGCTGGACCCGCGACAACGTCGCGCCCGGAAGCACGCAGACGCAGACCTGGGGCGGAAGGAAGCGCTCCAAGGGCGCCGCCAAGGCGGGCAAATACGTGTTCCGCGTCCGCGAGCAGGGCGGCGAGCTGGCCGACCGTTCGAAGGCGGACGGCGACCGCTCGTTCGGGTACTACGACCACGTCTTCCCGATCCGCGGCAAGCACTCATACGGCGACGGGCTCGGGGCGCCCCGCAGGGGCCACCGCCACCAGGGCGTCGACGTGTTCGCCAAATGCGGAACCCCCCTCGAATCCGCGCGCGCGGGGAAGGTGCAGTTCAAGGGCTTCCAGGGCGGCGGCGCGGGCTACTACGTCGTCATCGACGGAAAGAAGACCGGGCGCGACTACGTGTACATGCACCTCAAGGGCAAGGCGGAGGTCGGCGAGGGCGAGCGGGTGCGGACCGGCCAGAGGATCGGCGAGGTGGGCGAGAGCGGCAACGCCTCGGGCTGCCACCTCCACTTCGAACTGTGGTCAAAGCCGGGGTGGTACCAGGGCGGGCGCTTCCTCAACCCGATGAGGAAGCTGAAGAAGTGGGACCGCTGGAGCTAGTGGACCGGGGCGGGTGAGGCCGCGCCCTAAATGATCGCTTCAGGGGGATCGATCATCCGCTGAGGTCGTGCAGCTCTTCGATCGCCTCGTCCATGCCCTCCGCGATCGCGCCCAGTCCGTCGAGCGAGTCGGGATCGGTGCAGAGGCCGAAGTGCATCGTCCCCGCGCACGAGACCGCCGAGAACCGCAGCGCGTGGCGGTCGGCCGGCTCCGCGACGGAGTACAGCTCCGCGACCCGGCCGCCCCGGACGTAGATCGGCTCGCGGGGGCCCGGCACGTTGGAGGCCGAGAGGCTGAACTCGCGCGGGCCCGACGCGACCCGCACCGCGTCGCGGCCAAGCGGACCGAGACGGGAGAGCGCGTGGAAGAACGTGTACAGGGCGTCGGCGTCGTGGGCCGCCTTGCGGATCGTGGTCTCGGCGTTGATCAGCTCGAGCCGGCGCACCGGGTCGGGCTCGTGCACCGGCAGGTCCACGAACAGGAACGAGTCGCGGTTGCCGAGCGCGTCGGGGCGCTCATCGCGGTGGTGCATGGAGACCTGGATCTGGACACGAAGCTGCCGTGAGTCGCCGTCGCCGCCGAGCCAGCCCCGGATCGCCCCCGTGATCGCCGCCAGGACCACGTCGTTGATCGTCACGTGTGAGCCGATCCTCTCGCCCACCGCCTTCTCGATCCCGCGCAGCGTCTCGAGCGGGTGGCTCACGAAGGCGAGCTCGCGGCGGCTGCCGATGTGCCGGTCGAGCGCCGAGGAGGATCCCTGGGGCGTCAGCTCGCGAACCAGCGAGCCGGGCAGCCGCGCGACCGCGCGTGCGGTTGTGGCCCACGCGGTGGGGCTGGCGGCGCGGCGGGCGGCACCGGGCGCCGAGCGCCCGGCGTCGCTCGCTCGCTCGGCGAGATCGGACAGCACGAGCCTCAGCCGCGAGGGGTCGGGGTCGGGCGCCCAGGCGTCGGGCTCCGGCAGGACGGGCTGGGGCTCGGAGTCCCAGAGGATCTGTTTGCCGAGCCGCATCGCCGTGACGCCATCGGCCATGCAGTGGTGGATACGCCACACGATCGCGACGCGATCGTCCTCGAGGGGGCCGACCAGGTCCATCCGCCACAGCGGGCGGGTGTGGTCGAGGCGCTTGGCCATCAGCTCCGCGGCGATTTGGTGCAATCGCTCCACGTCGACCACCCCCTGCGACTCGTAGCGGCAAACGTGCTCGCGGATGTCGAACGCCGGGTAGTCCACCCAGGCCGGCCGGGCGAGGCGCAGCGGCATCATTTCGACGCGCTGGCGGCAGCGCCGGACCCTCCCCAGCCTCGCCTCGACGTGGCGCCGCAGATCCTCGATCTCGAGCACGCGAGCGCCGCGAGGGGCCTCGACGACGACGACCTTGCACGTGTGGCCGGTGATCGCGGCCGATTCGAGCCCGAGGATCTGGGCGTCATCGAAGCTGAGGCGATCGGGGGGCCCGGGCACGGGTCGAATGTAGCCGTTCCCCCGTGACCGACGGCGCTCAGCGCAGGGCTATCACGTCGGGCACCCGGTTCCCGTGTCGGAGATCGTCGTCCCGACCCGCGCGGCGGCGACGCACGACGGCGTCCTGGAACTAGGTCGTCTCGGCGGCGCTCTTCGGAGAGCGGCGAAGGCTCAGGGCCGCGAGCCCGATGCCGCAGACCGCCGACGCGGCCGCCAGTACCGTGAGCACGTCCTCGATCGCCGCCCTCTCCCCCGTTCCCCCGGCCGCGATCGACTGGATCAGGTTCGCCGCCAGCGCCACGCACAGCCCGGCGACGCCGATCACGATCGCGAGCGTCACCCCGGAGGCGGCGCCGGCCTGCTCGGTGGGGACCACGGTCTGGGTGCCGACGCTCGACAGCGACCAGCCGAGGCCGTATCCGAGCCCGAACACCGGCAGCGCAGCCAGGTAGAGGCCGAGCGGGGGCCCCGACCCCATCACCCCTAGCCCGAGCGCCCCGACGACGATCCCGGCTGCCATCAGCCGCGGGATGTCGAATCGCTCCCCGAGATGACCTGACAGCGGCCCGGCGAGGGCCACGGCCGCGGACGCAGCGAGGAAGATCAAGCCCGACTCCGCCGCCGAGTACCCCTCGACCTGCTGGAGGTACAGCGTCGAGCCGAAGGTCGCGACGACGAACGAGATGTTGGCGACCGTCCCCGAGAGCGTCACCACCACGTAGGGGCGGTTGCGGAACAGCGACAGGTCGATCAGCGGCCACCGAACCCGTCTCTCGATCGCCACGAACACGACGAGGAGGGCAAGGCCGGCCACGAGGAGGGCGAGCGTGTCCGGCGAGACCACGCTCCAGTCGGCGGCCCGATCGACCGCGTAGGTCACCGCGGCGATCCCCGCCACAACCGCGACCAGGCCACGGACGTCGATCTGGCGCGGGACGGACTCGTCGCGCGATTCGCGCACGCCGACCAGCGCGAGGACGATCGCCGCCGCCGCGATCGGGACGTTGATCCACATGATCCAGCGCCACCCGAGCGCGTCGGTGACGAAGCCGCCGAAGAACGGGCCCGCCGCCGTCGCCACCGCGGCCAGCCCGTACAGGTTCCCGATCGCCCGCTTTCGCCGCTCCTCGGGGAAGGCGTGCGTGACCACGGCGATGCAGAGCGGGAACAGGATCGCCGCGCCCATCCCCTGCGCGATCCTGAACCCGATCAGGACCTCGGCCGATGGGGCCGCGCCGCACACCGCCGAGGCGCCGCCGAAGATCGCGATCCCGACGATCAGCATGCGACGGCGTCCGAGGATGTCGCCGAGCCGGCCCCCGGGGATCAGGAACGCCGCCAGGGACAGCATGTAGCCACTGATCACCCACTGCATCTCCGTGGTCGAGACGTCGAGCTCGTCGGCCATCACCGGCAGCGAGAGGTTGAGGGCGAAGAAGTCGAGCTGGACGACGAACATCGAGAGCGCCGCGGCGGCGAGCACCATCCCGAGGTGCTCTCCCTGTTGCGGGGCCGTTGCGGCGGGTCGGGTGTGCCGGCTGCGCAGGAGCATGGCCGCGAGCCTTTCATAGACTCGGCCCGATGCAACGCGACAGCGCGATCAGCGTCGAGCAGCTGCGCGGCGAACGGCGTGAGTCCGGGGGGCGCGCTCGGTGTTGGGCTGGGTAGGAGGGCGGACGCCCGGCGAACGCCGCAAACCCCACTTCCGAGGCGCCTTATAGACCGAGTGTGGGGTTAACGGTGGCGGCCTCAAACAGTCAACGCAACAATCGTTGCTAGGTGGCGATCGAGTGTGGGGTTTGCGGCATGCCGATCCTCACCCCGCTCGTTGCCTCTCCTCGATGCCGGCTGGTCAACCTCGGCCGTACGCGCCCCCGGGTCCTTGGGAGCACGCGCCCCGCCGCCCGGCCGCCCCTACCCAGCCAACAAGCGTCCAGCCCGACCGACCCCTCCATAGCCGCCCGGGATTTGACTCGAGCGGCTACCCCGTCGTGCTCTGGGCCACCGGCGCGGGATCGCCGGTCCGCCACGAGTACGCGTAGGCGGGGTCGTCCAGCTCGCGCGCCAGCGGCGTGAGCCGCAGGGGCCGGAACGTGTCCCACATCACCGCCAGCTCCTCGGTGCGGCGCGCGCCGAGCGACTCCTCGACGAGACCGGGCTGGGGGCCGTGCGGGAGCCCCGACGGATGAACCGTGACCGAGCCGACCTCGATCCCCTTGCGGCTCCCGAACTCGCCGGAGACGTAGTAGATGATCTCCTCCGAGTGGACGTTGGAATGGTGGTAGGGAAGCGGGACCGCCTCGGGGTCGTAGTCCAGCTCCCGGGGGCAGAACGAGCAGATCACGAAGTTCGGCCCCTGGAACGTCTGGTGGGTGGGCGGCGGCAGCTGCAGCCGGCCCGTGGGGGGCTCGAAGTCGTGGACGTTGAACGTGTACGGGTACACGTACCCGTCCCACCCGACGATGTCGAATGGGTGGTAGTCGAGCGTGTAGTGCTGAAGCC
>JBOGZH010000085.1:0-3699 GCA_050697095.1 Solirubrobacterales bacterium | reverse complement strand
GCGGATGGTCGATCGCTTCTACCGCGGCGCGCTCGCCCGCGCCGGCGAGCTCGGCGAGGTCCTGTGCGCGCGCGAGGACGGCCGGCTCCGCGGCATCGCGATTACCTATCCGCCGGAGCGCTGGCCGCCGTCCCTCGCGTCCTTCTATCACGAGGCCTGGGGAGTCGCCCTCTGCGGGCCCGGCGCGATCGTGCGCGGCCTGCGCGCAACGAGCGCGATCGACGCCGCCCACCCGCGCGAGCCGCACGTCTTCCTCCACACGCTGGGAGTCGATCCCGCGGCGCAGCGCCGTGGCGCCGGCGCGGCGCTCCTCGAGCACATGATCGCCGAGGCGGAGGAGCGCGCTGTCCCGATCCATCTCACGACCAGCACCCCCGACAACCTCCCCTACTATCGCCGCTTCGGCTTCGAGCTGGACGGCGAGGACCGGCTCCCCCGCGACGTCCCCCTGTGGTCGATGCTGCGCCCCGTGGTCGCGCGAGGCTAGCTCCTAAGCCGGCCGGCCCAGCTCCCGGGCACGCCCGAAGACATCGTCCAGCATCGCTTCGGTAAGCCTCCCCGTGAACGTGTTCTGCTGGCTGGGGTGGAAGCAGCCCAACAGCTCGTAGGGCCCGACCCCGACCCGCGCGCCGTGGCCGAAGCGGGGCTTGGGCCGTGGGATCTCGTTGCCGAGGTCCCGCAGCGCGCGCAGCGCGCCATCCCACCCGAGCGAGCCCAGCGCGACGAGCACCCGCGCGCGATCGAGCAGCGTCAGCTCGCGAACCAGGTAGGGGAGGCAGTTGTCGCGCTCCGCCGGGGTCGGCCTGTTCGCGGGCGGTGGGCAACGGTTGACCGCGGTCACGTACGCGCCGCGCAGGCGCAATCCGTCGTCAGGGCCGGTCGATTCCGGCTGGTTCGCGAATCCCGCCCGGTGCATGGCCGCGAACAGCCAGTCACCGGAGCGGTCGCCGGTGAACATCCGCCCGGTCCGGTTGCCGCCGTTCGCCGCGGGCGCGAGCCCGACCACGACGACCCGCGCGCGCGGATCGCCGAACCCCGACAGGGGGCGGCCCCAGTAGCGCTCCGCCGCGTGGCGGCGCGGCGGCTTCGCGGCGACCTCCTCCCGCCACGCGACGAGGCGTGGGCACAGGCGGCAGGAGTGGATCTCGCGCGCGAGGCGCCCCAGGGAATCGACGGGTTGGGCGGGAATGGACCTCAGGCTACGCGGCGGTGGGGGCTAGGAGCCCAGCTCGGCGAGGCGAACCGCGACGCGCCTCCCGGCGAGGAAGGCCACCGGCCACATCAGGATCGCGGCAAGCGGGCTGAACAGCGCGACCGGGATCGAGACCAGGAACACGCCCGCGATCAGGAAGTTGGTCGGCGCCGCGTAGCGCCGCTCCACCTCCCTCAGCTCGGGCCGTATCAGGTTCTGGCGGGAGGAATACGCGATCTGGACCTGGAAGGTGAGGCTGACGGCCACCATGATGATCGCGTACATGATCACGCCCGCCGACTTGTCGCCGTAGTCGCCGAGCAGGTCGCTTGTGTAGGGGACGAGGGCGATCCATCCCAGGTAGAGCAGGTTGAGGCCCATCAGCACACCGTCGAACCGCTCCACCGCGGAGAAGAAGCGATGGTGCGCGAGCCACAGCTTCCCGAGCACCGCAAAGCTGATCGCGTAGGCGAGGAGGTCGCCACGCGCGTCCCCGATCAACTCACCGACCGTGGTCCCCTTCGGAAGGCTGTCGGGCACCTCGATCGTCAGCACGAGCAGCGTGATCGCGATCGCGAACACGCCGTCGCTGAACGCGACGATGCGGGAGAACTCGATCCCCCACTCGTCGCGGTGGCGCCGGCCATGCCGCACGTCCTCCGGATGCTTCGCTCGTTCCGCCATTCGAACTCTGTTACGGCCGCGCGCCCCAAAACCCTGCCGGCGCGTCGCCGTCTTCGCCGTGCTGATGCTGATGACAACGCGCCGTGCACGGCTCGCCGCGCCCGCGACGGCGCGCTAACCTGGCTGCGGCCCAGCCGGCGAGGCCGCGCTCCTCGACATGGACACCCGAAACGCAGATCAGCTGCGCAAGCTGGCGATCATCCCCGCATACAACGAGGAGGGGATGGTCGGCCAGGTCGTGCGCGGGATCCGGCGCCACGCGCCCGATTTCGACATCGTCGTCGTCGACGACGGCTCGACCGACGCCACCTTCGCCGAGGCGTCCGCAGAGGGAGTGACCGTGATCCGCCACCCCTTCAACCTCGGAATCGGCGGCGCGATGCAGTCCGGGTTCAAGTTCGCGCTCGCGAACCGCTACGACGTCGCCGCCCAGGTGGACGGCGACGGCCAGCACAAACCCACCTACCTGCAGGACATGGTCGAGGCGCTGCGGACGAGCGGCGACGCGGACATGGTGTGCGGGAGCCGATTCCGCGAGAACCCGGGCTACAAGGTGCCGATCGGACGCCGGATCGGCAACCTGATCTTCTCCGTGATCCTGAGCGCGATCGTCCGCCGCCGGATCACCGACCCCACCTCGGGCTTCCGGATGACCAACCGGCGGGGGATCGAGCTGTTCGCGCGCGACTACCCGCACGACTACCCCGAGGTCGAGGCGATCCTGATGCTCCACGCCCACCGCCTCCGCCTGCACGAGGTCCCGGTGCGGATGAACGCTCGCGGGTTCGGGCGCTCCTCGATCGACTACCCGCGCAGTGCCTACTACATGGCGAAGGTGCTGCTCGCGCTCTTCGTCGGCCTCTTCCGCAAGCGCCCGACGCCGAGCGACGAGCCGCCGGACCGGCCCGAGGGCCAGCCCGTTGCTCCCGCCGCGTCGACGTCCGGCGCCGGCGAGGAGTCCAGCCAGCCGGCGGTGGGACGATGAGCGCGGTCGGCTTCGTGCTCCCGCTGGCGGCCGAGGGCGGCCTCGACTCCCGCGTGCAGATCGTCGCCGTGGTCGTCACGGCGCTGATGCTGCTGGTCGTCCTGGAGCTTGTTCGGCGCCGCCGGCTGGTGGAGCGCTACGCGCTGCTGTGGATGAGCGTCGCCGCGGCGCTGTTCGTGCTCGCGATCTGGACCGACCTTCTCAGCGGCGCCGCGGATCTGGTCGGAATAGAGGTCCCATCGAACGCCCTCTTCCTCGCCGCGTTCGGGGTCGCGTTCGTGCTCCTGCTCCACTTCTCGGTCGCCACCTCACGGCTCGGCGAGGAGTCGAAGATCCTCGCCCAGGAGGTCGCCCGGCTCGACCAGGAGGTGCGGGAGCTTCGCGCCGCCGGCGCGAACGGCTCCCGTCAGCCGGCGGCCCGCAGCAGCGCGCGGACCACCCACCAGTAGGCGCGCAGGGCCCACCGCAGGGGGACCACGCCCGCCAGCGGGCCGAGGTAGTCCGAGGAGAGCTCCGCGGTCAGCGAGGCGGCGAACTCGCCCGCCCCGATCGCCCTGCGAGCCTGGATCTCGGCGCGCTCGCGACGCAGGCGCGGAAGCCAGCGAGCGAGATCGGCCCACGCGAGCAGCTTCTGGCGCCCCCATCCACCGCGCAGCGAGATCGCGAGGAGCGCGAGCTCGGTCGCGAGCAGCGCGGGGGCGACCAGGACGAGCAGCGGAGCTGGATAGGTGCGAACGATCGTCGCCCACCGGTTCCGCTCCAGGTGGCGCCATTTCGCCGCGCCCTTGTGGAACTCGTACTCGTGGTCGACCCGCGCGCCCGGCTCGATCCCCACCTC
>JBOGZH010000084.1:0-3399 GCA_050697095.1 Solirubrobacterales bacterium | reverse complement strand
GCGAGCGCCCAGGTCAAGTCCTGCGTGCTGCTCGCGGGACTGCTCGCCGAGGGCGGGACCGAGGTGGTGGAGCGGGTCCCGACCCGCGATCACACCGAGCGGATGCTCGCCGCCGCCGGAGTCCCGGTCGAGTTCACCGAGGGAACGCGCGGCCACGGACCCACCCCGCGCCGGATCGCGGTCCGCGGCGGCGAGCGACTCGACCCCGGGACGATCTCGGTCCCCGGCGACTTCTCCGCCGGCGCGTTCCATCTCGCCGCCGCGCTGCTCGTTCCCGGCAGCGAGGTGGTGATCGAAGGGGTCGGGCTCAACCCGACGAGGGTCGGCCTGCTCGGAATCCTCCGCCGCATGGGAGCCGCGGTCGAGGTGGAGAGCGAAGAGGGCGGAGCGGGGGGTGAGCCGCGCGGCGCGCTCGTCGCGCGGCACGGTGGTCTGCGCAGGACGAGGGTCGGCGCGCAGGAGGTTGCGGTCGCCATCGACGAGCTCCCGCTGGTCGGGCTGATCGGGTGCTTCGCCGAGGGGCAGACCGTGGTGGCGGGCGCCGGCGAGCTCCGCCACAAGGAGTCGGACCGGATCGCCGGCATCGTCGACGGCCTGCGTGGGCTGGGGGCGGAGATCGAGGAGCGCCCCGACGGCTTCGCGGTGCGGGGGCATGACGGCCTCCGCGGAGGGGCACTCGACGCACGCGGCGACCACCGGATAGCGATGGTCGGCGCCGTCGCC
The DNA here is from genome assembly GCA_050697095.1 of Solirubrobacterales bacterium. Lineage (GTDB taxonomy): Bacteria > Actinomycetota > Thermoleophilia > Solirubrobacterales > 70-9 > DASPWW01. The sequence continues at coordinate 2,676 of JBOGZH010000084.1, read as the reverse complement.
GGCCTCGCCTCCCGCGACGGCGTCGAGGTGGCGGGAATGGACGCCGCGGCGGTCAGCTATCCGGGGTTCGAGTCGGACCTAGAGGGACTGACCCGGAATTAGGCTGTGACGCGGAGGTGGCGATCGAGACTACGGCGACACTTCTGGAGCGCGATCGCGAGCTCGATGAGCTCGGCGACGCGCTGACGGGGGCGCAACAGGGCCGCGGCAGGGTCGTCCTCGTCGAGGCTCCCGCGGGGCTCGGCAAGACGAGCCTGCTCGCGGCGGCATCCGAAATCGCCGCTGAGGCGGGCATGGCCTGGCTGCGCGCGCGAGCCACCGAGCTCGAGCGCGACTTCGCGTACGGCGTCGTCCGGCAGCTGCTCGAGCCCGCCCTCGCGGAGGCCTCGGACCCGGAGCGTGAGCGCCTGTTCGAGGATGCCGCAGCTCTCTCAAAGCCCCTCTTCGCCCCGACCGGCGCCGCGCAAGCCTCGTCCTCGGCGGATAGCGCCTTCTCCATGCTGCATGGCCTCTACTGGCTGCTCAACAACCTCGCCGACGATCGTCCTGTTGTCCTGGCGGTCGACGACATCCATTGGTCCGATGCCGAGTCGCTGCGTTTCTTCAACTACCTGGCCCCTCGACTCGACGGCCTCCCGCTTGCCGTCCTCGCCTCCGCCCGCAGCGGGGAGAACATCGCGACGGACCTGGCCCGGCTGGCGGCGGCCCCCGAGACCACGGTCCTGCGACCCCGAGCGCTGAGCACCGGGGCGATCGCGAACCTTTCCAAGCGCAGGCTCGGCTCCGACGTGGCACCCGAGTTCGCGGCAGCCTGCCGCGAGGCCACTGGCGGCAACCCGTTCTTCCTCGAGGCGCTCCTGCGCGAACTGAGCGAGCAACAGGTCTCGCCCGACCCTCGCGAGGCAGCTCGCGTGCGGGGCATCGGGCCCGCGACTGTCGCTGAGGCGGTGCTGCTTCGTCTCACCGACAAGCCCGCGGCGGCGACCTCGTTGGTCCGCGCCATTGCGATCCTCGGCGACGGCGCCAGCCTCGCCCAGGCCGCTCGTCTGGCCGAGCTCGCGGAGGAGGAGGCGGCCGCCGCCGCCGACCTGTTGGCGACGGCCGCGATCCTAAAACCGGGGGAGGGCCTCGAATTCATTCACCCGATTGTTCGCGAAGCCGTCTACGCGGACATCGGCTCCCACGAACGCGCCGAGTCACATGCGACAGCGGCCGGCATCCTCGTTGCCGCCGGCGCGTCCGACGAGCGGGTCGCGGCCCAGATTGTCGAAGCGGAGCCCGCCGGCGACCCCGAGCGGGTCGAGCTCCTGCGCGGGGTCGCGGCCGACGCGCTCGTCCGCGGAGCGCCCGCGGCCGCCGTCGCGTGGCTCAGGCGTGCGCTAGCGGAACCACCGCCGCCGGAGTCAAGGGGGGAGGTACTCCTAGAGCTCAGCTCGGCGGAGCTGCGCCTGGGGACGCCGGGGGCGGCGATCGATCAGCTCGCTGCGGCCGCCGAGCTGGTTCAGGGACCGGAGCTGCTCGCGAGATCGGCACGCCTGCTCGGGGGTGCCCTTACCTGGTCGGGGGACGCGGACCGGGCGGTCGAAGCGATCGGGACGGCGATCGAGGCCGTCGAACGCGAGGATCGGGAGTTGGCGCTGCTGCTCGAAGCGGACCGCGCTGCCTACGCTCAGCAGGCCAGCCTCGACGCCCGCGCCCCCGTGGCGGCGCGGCTCGAGCGCCACGGCGACCTCGAAGGGGCCACGCCCGGCGAGCGCCTCGTGCTCGCGAGTCTCGCCTACGAGCGAGCCCGGGCCAGCGAGTCGGCAAGCGAAGCCGCGGCCTGCATCGAACGCGCGCTCGCGGGCGGCCGGTTGCTCGACGAGCAGGAGCTCGACGTCGCCGGCACCCTCTATCTGCTTGTCGTCGGATTGCTCGCGACGGACGCGCTCGATCTTGCCGACGCGTGCCTGGAGCGAATGCTCGCCGACGCCCACGCCCGGGCCTCGATTCCGGCTGAGGCGTTCGTGATGGTCCACCGGGGTTGGGTCTCGATGCGGCGGGGAGCCGTGGCTCAAGCAGAGGCGGACGCGCGGACGACGCTGGAGCTACTCACCGCCTACGACATTCGTCTCGGGACCAGGTTCGCGCTCGGCCTGCTCATCGAGGCGCTGATCGAGGTCGGTGAGCCGGATGCGGCCGAGCGGGCGCTCAGCAGTAGCGGCCTCGGCGAAGAGATCCCGCCGGGTATGGCTAACAACGACCTGCTGCAAGCACGGGGCCTGCTCCACCTCGCTCAGGGCCGGATGCGCGAGGGACTCGACGACCTGCTCGAGTTTGGCCGCCGCGACGAGCTCTGGGGAGGCGCGAATCCGCTTGCCTCGCGCTGGCGCTCGCCCGCGTCCATCGCCCTCGCCGCGTTGGGAGAGAGCGAGCGGGCACGCCGTATGGCCGCTGTCGATCTGGAGCGGGCGCGACGCTGGGGGGCCGCGAGCGGAATCGGCGTCGCCCTGCGGGCCTCCGCGCTGGTCGAAGGCGGCGCCGCGACGGTGGATCGACTAGGCGAAGCCGCGGACGTGCTCGAGGGCTCGCCGGCACGGCTCGAGCATGCGCACGCGCTCGTTGACCTGGGCGCCGCCCTGCGGCGTGCGAACCGCCGTGCGGAGGCGCGAGACCCGCTCCAGGACGGGCTCGATC
>JBOGZH010000083.1:0-3838 GCA_050697095.1 Solirubrobacterales bacterium | reverse complement strand
CCCTCGGGCTGCGCCGCGGCGAGCAGGCCCACCCGCGCCGGGCCGCCGGCAGACTTGAAGTCGTGGGCGAGCAGCGGACGCTCCCGGATGTCCCCCGCCAGCGCCGTGAGGTCCGGCGCCTCCCCCGCCACGACGCGCCCACCGTCCGCCGCCGCCCAGCGCGCCTCGTGGACCGAGATCGAGATCGAGCCGGCCGCGAGGTCGGCGACCGTTCCCTCGCTGACCTCGACCTCGATCTGCTCCTCCGCCGCGGCCTCGGGGACCGTGTCCGGGAGCTCCTCGTCCAGCCGCTGCATCACCTGGCGCAATTCGAACTCGCGAGCGACGTCGCGCAGCCGGCTGCGGTCCGGCTCCATCCCCATCAGGTCGGCGAGGTCAAGTCCGGTCTCGATCTCGTCCTGGAGCGTCGCCAACCGCTTCGAGATCCGCGCGTCCTCGGCGTGCTCGGTGAGCATCTGCTTGCGCTTCGCGCCCGAGATCTCGTCCGTGCTCTCAAGGACCCTCTCGAGCGAGCCGAACCGCTGCAGCAGCTGGGCCGCCGTCTTGTCCCCGACCCCGGGGACGCCGGGAATGTTGTCGGAGGTGTCGCCCTTGAGCCCGATCAGGTCGGGGACCAGCTCGGGCGGCACGCCGTAGCGCTCGATCACCCCCTCGTGGTCGTAGACCCGGGTGTCGGTGATCCCGCGCGACGTGGTCATCACGCGAACGCCGTCGCCGACCAGCTGGTAGACGTCGCGATCGCCCGACACCACCATCACCGGAACGTGACCCTCGCGCGCCTCCCGGACGAGCGCGGCGATCACGTCGTCCGCCTCGTAGCCCTTCACCCGGATGTTCTTGAAGCCGAACGCCTCCGCGATCGGCTCCAGGTGGGGCCACTGTTCCGAGAGCAGGTCCGGACGGGGCTTGCGCTGCGCCTTGTAGGGCTCGTAGTCCTTCTCGCGGCCGGACATCCCCGCGTCCCAGACGGCGATTCCCGCCGCCGGCCGATGCTCGATCAGCAGCTTCGCGAGCATCGACGCGAACCCGTAGATCGCGTTCGTGGGACGGCCATCGGAGGTCGCCATCTCCTCGGGGAGCGCATAGAAGGCCCGGTAGGCGAGGCTGTTGCCGTCGATCAGGAAGAGCTCCGGCGCCGGCGCGTCCTTCTTCTTCGCGGCCTGAGACCCGGCGCCGGCGGGTTGGCGGGACGCGGACTTCGGCTTCGTCGCGGGCACGGCCCCATCATAGGAAGCCACCCGGGCGCCGATCGACCCGACTCTATGATTCCCTGCCCTCAGTGCCGTCCGTCAGCCCACAGTTCAGCGTCACCGTCCGCGTCGAGCTCGACGCGCGCCAGGAGCCCCTGGGTGAGCTGACGTCGAAGATCGCCAACGCCGGCGGCCAGCTGCAGGGCGTCGACCTCGTGCCCGGAGCGGGCGTCGAGGGCAAGCGGGTGCGCGAGTTCACGGTCGACGCGCGCGACCAGGAGCACTGGGAGCAGATCATGCGCGCGATCGGGGGCACCCGGGGTGCGCGCGTGCTCGAGTACACCGACCGCACCCTGCAGATGCACAGGGGCGGGAAGATCGCGATGGAGAACAAGTACCCGCTGAAGACCCGCGACGACCTCTCGATGGCGTACACCCCCGGGGTCGCGCGGGTGTGCCAGGAGATCTTCGCCGACCGCCAGAAGGCCTTCGAGTACACGATCAAGCGCAACACCGTGGCCGTGGTCTCGGACGGGAGCGCCGTGCTCGGGCTCGGCGACATCGGGCCCGAGGCGGCGATGCCGGTGATGGAGGGCAAGGCGATGCTGTTCAAGGAGTTCGCCGATGTGGACGCCTTCCCGATCTGTCTCTCGACCCAGGACCCGGACGAGATCGTCGGAGCGGTGAGGCTGATGGCCCCGACGTTCGGCGGGATCAACCTCGAGGACATCTCCGCTCCGCGCTGCTTCGAGATCGAGGACCGGCTTCGCGAGGAGATCGACATCCCGGTGTTCCACGACGACCAGCACGGCACCGCCGTGGTCGTGATGGCGGCTCTGTTCAACGCGCTGAAGATCGTCGGCAAGCCGATCGAGTCGCTGCGCGTCGTGATGGTGGGCCTCGGCGCGGCCGGGATCGCGGTGACGAAGATGATGCTCGCCTGCGGCCTGACGGAGATCATCGGCTGCGATCGCAGCGGCGCACTGTCCACGGAGCGCGAGGACTACATGCGGGGCGAGATGTCACAGATCAAGCGTTGGTTCGCGGAGAACTCCAACCCGGAGCGGCTGAGCGGAGGGCCCGCCGAGGTGATCGAAGGCGCGGACCTGTTCGTGGGTCTTTCCGGGGCGCGGGTGATGGAGCCGGAGGCGCTGGCGAAGATGAACGACGACGCGATCGTGTTCGCGATGGCGAATCCGAACCCCGAGGTGATGCCCGAGGAGGCGGAGCCCTACGTGAGGATCATGGCCACCGGGCGCTCCGACTACCCGAACCAGATCAACAACGTGCTCTGCTTCCCGGGGATCTTCAGGGGCGCGCTCGATGCCGGGGCGCCGCGGATCACCGAGGAGATGAAGCTCGCAGCGGCGCGGGGAATCGCGGACGTCGTCACCGAAGAGGATCTCGACGAGGCCTACATCATCCCCAGCGTGTTCGATCGTGCCGTCGCGCCCGCGGTCGCCAAGGCGGTGATCCAGGAGGCCCGCAGCGCCGGGATCGCCCGTGCCTCCGAGGAGACGGGCAGCTTCGCCACGGTCGAGTGAGCGCGAGGCTGTGCAAAGGTGGGGGTGGGCGGGGAATTTGATGCTGGGCCGAGCGCGAAACCAGATGTTGAAGTGAGGGTCCTGGTCACAGGCGCCAGCGGGATGATCGGGTCGGCGGTGTGCGATGCGCTGCTCGCGCGCGGCGACGCCCTCGTCGGGCTGACGCGCGACCCGCAGCGCGCGCGGGAGACCAACCCCACGGTCACCTGGCACGCCTGGAACCCGGCCCTGGAGCGTCCTCCGGCGGAGGCGCTCGAGGGCGTCGACGGGGTGATAAACGTGATCGGGGAGGAGATCAACCAACGCTGGACCGACGACGCCAAGCGCCGCATCCGCGACAGCCGCGTGCAGGCCACGCGCAACCTCGTCCAGGCGATCTCGTCCGCGGATAAGCGGCCCAAGGTCCTGGTCAGCCAGTCGGCCGTCGGCTACTACGGGGACCGCGGGGACGCGATCGTCGACGAGGAGACCGCCGCCGGGTCCAGCTTCGACGCCGGGGTCTGCGTCGACTGGGAGGCCGAGGCTCGAGAGGCCGAGAGCGCCGGGCTGCGCGTGGTTGTGACCCGCAGCGCCCCGATCCTCGACAAGCGGGCCGGTCTGCTCAAGCAGTTGCTGCTGCCGTTCAAGCTCGGGCTCGGCGGGCCGATCGCCGGCGGCGGCCAGTACCTGCCCTGGATCCACATCGACGACGAGGTCCGGATCCTGCTCTGGGCGCTCGACGAGGAGCGGGTCTCAGGGACGGTCAACGCGAGCGCCCCGGAGCCCGTCACCAACCGCGAGTTCTCGCGCACCCTGGGGCGGGTGCTGCGCCGCCCCGCCGTGATGCCGGTCCCGAAGCTCGCCGTCGCGATGATGCGAGGCGGCGAGCTCGCGGACACGGTGGCCGGCGGGCAGCGTGTGATCCCCCGCCGCGCCCTCGACTTCGGGTTCGAGTTCCGCTACCGGGAGCTGGAGCCGGCGCTGCGCGCGGCGCTCGCCTAGTGCCCCGTCCGACAATGGTGGCCCGCTTCTGGCGAGCGAGAGTCAAGCATGGCAAGGACGCAGGGAGCCGGAATGGCAGCGCCATTGCGGCGACCGAGGACGCAGCCAGGCGCAGACTCGCAG
>JBOGZH010000082.1:0-5116 GCA_050697095.1 Solirubrobacterales bacterium | reverse complement strand
CCACCCTCACCGCCGCCGGCCTGGGCGTGTCCACCGCCATCTCGATCGGCGGCGACGCCATCATCGGCTCCGCCTACGCCGAGCTCATGCCGCTGTTCGAGGCGGACGAGCAGACCGAGGCCATCGTCATCTACACCGAGCCCGGCGGCCGCATGGAGGCCCAGCTCGCCGAGTGGGTGAACGAGAACCAGTCGCGGCTTCCCATCGTCGCGTTCATGGCCGGCAAGTTCATGGACGATGAGGAGATGAAGGGGATGAGCTTCGGGCACGCCGGGACGATCGTGGAGGGCAAGGAGGACACCGCGGCGGAGAAGATCGCCCGCCTCGAGGGGGCCGGGATCCGCGTCGTGGAGCGGATCGACGAGATCCCCGACGCGGTGAAGGAGCGACTGGGAGCGAAGGTGTGATGCCCCGGATCGAGGAGAAGCAACTCAATGCCGTTTTCATCAAGGTCGACATCGACGCTGCCGTCGGTAAGGATCCCGCGATCGCTGCGAAGCTCGAGGAGGTCTGCCCCGTCGATATATTCGCCACCGACCACGACGGCAGGCTGAAGATCGTCGAGGAGAACCTCGACGAGTGCGTGCTGTGCGAGCTTTGCCTAGACGCCGCGCCGCGCGGCACCATCGAGGTCAAGAAGCTCTACGACGGGACGAGCCTGAGCCGCTGACGCGCTCCGGACTCAGTCCTCGCAGATGTCGGAGACCCGCGAGCCCCCGACGCGGACGACCTCGTTCGGATCCACGAGCAGCGAGTGACTGTGATCGCCGGCGTTGCATAGCACGCGATCGTGCTCGAGCAGCGCTTGGTCGACGACTTCGGCCGAGGGCAGCCCGGGGCCGACGGGCGGCACAGCCCCCAGCTCGAAGGCCGGGAAGTCGGAGGCGATCTCATCCTCGGTCGCCAGTCGAAGCTTCGGGCGTTCCTCCAGCGTGGCGCGAAGCTTCTTCAGGTCGAGCCGCCTCGACGCGGGGATCACCGCCAGCAGGTAGTCGCCGTCCTCCCGCACGAGCAGCGCCTTTGCCGCGTCGTGCGGCTCGATGCCCGCTGCGTGCGCCTCGCCCGCCGCTGTGAACTGCTTCTCGTGTTCCACGACCTCATGGGGAACATCGTGCTCCTCGAGGAAGCGGGTAACGGCCTCCAGCGAACCGCCCCCCTCCTCCGTCTCACTTGTCATCTCCTCACCTCCTGCTCCTAGCGCGAGCGTAGCGAAGCGAACGCTTCGGCAGACTACGCCGGCGTGAACTTCGCCGAGGACATCCTCGAGCGCTTTCCGGCCTCGAAGCCGGCGCTTGTCGCAATCGACGCCGACGGTGGGCGGGAGACGTGGCACTTCGGCGAATTGGCGGCGCGCACGGCGGGCCTGTCGGGGGCGCTCGCGGCGCGCGGGGTTGGTCGCGAGGACGTGGTCATGACCCTGATCGGGAACCGGCCCGAGTGGGTCCTGTCGATGCTCGCCTGCTTCCGGATCGGCGCGATCGCGATGCCGTGCAACGTGCAGCTCCGCCGCGCCGACCTGGGGCACCGGGTCACGGCGGCAGCCCCGAAGCTCGCGATCGGCGACGAGGCGTACCTGGGCGAGCTACCCGACGGGGTTCCGTCCATGACCATCGCCGAGATCGCGGACGTCCTCGACGAGGACCTGCCTCAGGAGCCCCCCGTCCAACCGGTGGATCTGGCCCCCGACGACCCCGCGATGATCATCTTCACCTCGGGGACGACCGGGGAGCCGCGCGGCGTCGTCTACCCCCAGCGCTACCTGAGCGGGCAGCGCCTCCAGGCAGAGCACTGGTTCGGGTCGCGCGACGGCGAGCTGGCGTGGTGCACCGCCGCCACCGGGTGGTCGAAGTCGGCCCGCAACGTGTTCATCGCGCCGTGGCTGACGGGCGCGGCGGCGCTGCTTCACGACGGTCGCTTCGACCCCGAGGAACGAATGGAAGTCGTGGAGCGGGAGGGCGTGAACGTGCTCTGCCAGGCGCCGACCGAGTACCGGATGATCGCGAGGCGCAGCGCCCTGAGGCCGATCGACGGCCTGCGCCGCCTGGTCTCGGCGGGCGAGCCCCTGAACCCGGAGGTGATCCGGGCCTTCCGCGGCGACGTCGGGCTGCCGATCCACGACGGCTACGGCCAGACCGAGACGGGGCCGGTCACCGGGATGCGGGTGGACGAGGAGCCGCGGGACGGGTCGATGGGGCGCCCCCTCCCGGGGATCGACGTCCGGGTGCTCGACGGCGAGCTCCAGGTTCGCGCCGAGACCTGCCCCACGTTCTTCTCCCGCTACCTCGACGCGGGGCCGTTCAAGGGCGAGTGGTGGACGACCGGCGACTACGTGGCCGAGGACGAGGACGGCTACCTGTGGTTCGAGGGGCGCGGCGACGACGTGATCATCTCCGCCGGGTACAGGATCGGCCCGTTCGAGGTCGAGTCGGCGCTCCTCACCCACCCGGCGGTCGCCGAGGCGGCGGTCGTATCCGCCCCCGACCCCGAGCGCGGCTCGGTGGTCCGGGCCGTGGTCGTGCTTCGGGACGGCGAGCCCGGCCCCGAGCTCGCCGGGGCGCTCCAGGAGCACGTCAAGGGGGTGACCGCGCCCTACAAGTACCCGCGGATCGTCGAGTTCGCCGACTCGCTGCCGAAGACCTCGAGCGGCAAGATCAGGCGCGCGGCGCTGCGCGGCACGTAGGCGATGGCGGCTCGCCTCGCGCGCAGGCCGGCAACCGCGACGGCGGCGTTCGCGGGGATCTTCGCTGTCACGGTGCTCGGCCTGCTCTCGGTGGGTGCGGTGATCCCGGTGCTGCCGCGCTACGTGAAGGGACCGCTGGGAGAGGGCGACGTGGCGGTCGGGTTCGTGGTCGGCGCGTTCGCCTTCACGGGGCTCGCGGCGCGACCGCTTGCCGGCCATCTCGCGGATCTGCGCGGTCGCCGCGTCGCCGTGGTGCTGGGATCCTCGCTCGCGGTGCTCGCCGGGCTGCTCTACTTCCTCCCCGCGGGCCTGCCGGGATTGGTGCTGTCTCGTTTCGCGCTCGGGGCGGGTGAGGGGACGGTGTTCACGGCCGGCGCGGCCTGGGTCGTGGACTTGGCCCCGGTGGAGCGCCGAGGCAGGATGGTCGGCCTGTACGGCCTCGCCGTGTGGACCGGCCTCAGCCTCGGGCCACCGATCGGCGACCTGCTGCTCCAGGTGGGGAGCTATGAGCTCGTGTGGGCGTTCGCGACCGCGGCGCCCCTGCTCGGCGTGCTGATCGCGCTGCGGCTGCCCGACCCCTTCACCCCTGCGCCGCGCGCCGAGCCCCGCTCCCTTATCGCGCGCGAGTCGCTGCGCCCCGGGATCGTGCTGTCGCTCGGTGTGGTCGGCTTCGCCGCGATCGCGGCGTTCATCGCGCTCCACCTCGAGGAGCGCGGAATCGGGCACGGGACGCTCGCCTTCACCGTGTTCGCGGTCAGCGTCGTGGTCACCCGCCTCGCCGGGGGCGACCTCCCGGATCGCATCGGCGCCGCACGCTGCGCGCTCGCCGCGGCCGCGATCGAGGCCATCGGCCTGGCCGTGATCGCGCTGTCGCCGAGCCTCGCGATCACGCTCCTCGGAGCGGTGGCGATGGGCGCCGCCTTCTCGACCCTGTACCCATCGCTGGTCCTGATTGCCGTCGAGCACGTTCCCGAGACCAGGCGCGGCTCGGCCGTCGGCACGTTCACCGCCTTCTTCGACGTCGGGGTCGGGCTGGGGGGCCCGCTGACCGGAGCGGCTGTCGCGCTCGGCGGTGCCTACTCGGCCGCGTTCTGGGTCGCGGCGGGCTGCGCGTGCGCCGGCGCGGTCGCGATCGCCACCAGGATCAGAACAGCTTCGCCTGCGCAGGCCGAGCCGGCTCCGTCGGCGCCGGGTCCCGCCCCCTGAGGCGGCCGCGGGTTCCGTCGCCGCGCCTCGTCATCCTGCTGAGGCGCTCGCGCTCGGCCCCCGACATGTAGGCGCCTCGCTCGTACAGCTCCTCGTAGCGCGGGATCAGGTCGGGTCGGTGCTCGCGAAGCCAGTCGAACCAGATGTCGCGCACCTCGCCGCGGAGGTGCAGCCCGACCCCGGTGACGCTCGCCGCCCCGGCCTCGGCCGCGAGCTCGAGGATCTCCGCGACCTGCTCGGGGGCGTCGTTGACACCCGGCATCAGCGGCGCGATCAGGATCCCGGTCCGGATCCCGGCGCGATTCAGCTCCGCCACCGCCTCGAGGCGCTTGCGCGGATGCGGCGTGTGCGGCTCGGTCGCCCGCCACGCCTTCTCGTCCAGCGTCGGGACCGAGAGGTTCGCTCCGAACTCGGTCCGCGCGGAGATCTGCTTCATCAGCTCCAGGTCGCGGAGCAGGAGCGGCGACTTGGTGAGCACCGAGCACGGGTTGGCGAAGTCGCGCATCGCCTCCCAGATCCCCTCCATCAGCCTGTAGCGCCCCTCCACCCACTGATAGGGATCGGTGTTCGTCCCCAGCGCGACGTGCTCCCCCTTCCAGCTCGGCCGGCCAAGCTCCGCGCGCAGCCGCTCCGGCACGTTCACCTTGACGACTATCTGGCGCTCGAAGTCCTCGCGGGCGTTGAAGTCGAGGTAGGTGTGGCTGGGGCGGGCGAAGCACCATGTGCAGGCATGTGTGCAGCCCCTGTAAGGATTGATCGTGAACCGGAACGGCATCCGCGACTGCTTCGGCACCTTGTTGATCGCCGAGCGGGCGTGGACCTCGTAGAAGTTGATCCCGAGCGCCTCGGGCGCGTCGAAGGTCCGCACGGTCGCCGGCTCCTTGAAGCCCGGGAGCCTCGCACCCTGCTCCTGTTCGACCCTGAGATTCTCCCACCGCATCTTACGAACGCATGTTCCCACATGCGGGGGACGAAACTCCCGCATCTGTCGAGCGGCGCCAGGCGAGCCGACGACATGCGTACAATCGAGCGGACCAAGGCAACGCGCGATTTTCGAAGGCAGGAACAGATTCATCTACAAGGACGAGGACGAGATGAGTCCTCGTGAGTAAGGTCGTCGAGGAGAAGGAGCGGGTCGTCGTCCGCTTCGCCGGCGATTCGGGCGACGGCATGCAACTCGCCGGCAACCGCTTCTCCGCGGCCACCGCGCTGATCGGCAACGACCTCGTC
>JBOGZH010000081.1:0-3457 GCA_050697095.1 Solirubrobacterales bacterium | reverse complement strand
CGCTTCAGGAACGCGCGGATCTTGTTCCGCGCCCGGCTAGTGCGCACGAGCCGGAGCCAGTCCCGCGAGGGCCCGCGCTCCTGCTTCGCGGTCAGGATCTCGACGATGTCCCCGCTCGAGAGCTGGTAGTGGAGCGGGACGATCTTCCCGTTCACCTTCGCGCCGACGCAGCGGTGCCCGACGTCGGTGTGGACGGCGTAGGCGAAGTCGAGCGGGGTCGATCCCGCCGAGAGATTCTTGACCTCGCCCTTCGGCGTGAATACGAACACCTCGTCCTCGAACAGGTCGACCTTGAGCGAGTCGAGGAACTCCTGCGGGTCCTGGTCGGACTCCAGCTCGAGGAGCTGGCGCAGCCAGGTCATCTTCTCCTTCTCGGGGTCCTTGCGGGCCGCCTCCGTGCCCTCCTTGTAGATCACGTGCGCCGCGATCCCGTACTCGGCCAGCTCGTGCATCTCCCGGGTGCGGATCTGGATCTCCAGCGGCCGGCCCTCGGGACCGATCACCGTCGTGTGCAGCGCCTGGTAGAGGTTGAGCTTCGGGGTCGCGACGAAGTCCTTGAAGCGCCCCGGGAGCGGCTTCCACAGCGAGTGGATGATCCCGACCGCCCCGTAGCAGTCCTTGACCGAGTCGACGATCACCCGCATCGCAGTGAGGTCGTAGATCTCGTTGAACTCGCGCCCCTTCTTGCTCATCTTCGTGTAGATCGAGTAGAAGTGCTTCGCGCGGCCCGAGATCTCGGCCTCGATCCCGACCTTCTTCAGCTCCGTGCGAAGGAAGCCGCCCGCCTCCTCGACATAGCGCTCCCGCTCGCGGCGCTGCTGGGCGACGAGCTTCTTGATCTCGTCGTACTTGCGCGGGTGCAGGGTGGCGAAGGAGAGGTCCTCCAGCTCCCACTTCATCGCGTGGATCCCGAGCCGGTGCGCGAGGGGGGCGTAGATCTCGAGCGTCTCGCGAGCCTTCTCGAGCTGCTTCTGCTTCGCGAGCGCCGAAAGCGTGCGCATGTTGTGGAGGCGATCGGCGAGCTTGATCAGGATGACCCGGACGTCCGTGGCCATCGCGACCATCATCTTGCGGTAGTTCTCCGCCTGGCTCTCGTCCCGGCTCTGGAAGGTGATCCCGGTCAGCTTGGTGACCCCGTCGACGAGGCGGGCGACCTTCTCGCCGAATATCTCGCTGACGTCCTCGAGGCAGGCGCTCGTGTCCTCGACCGTGTCGTGGAGAAGCGCGGCGCACAGCGTCTCGGTATCGAGCCGCAGCCCGGCGCAGATCTTCGCGACCTCGAGCGGATGGTTGATGAAGTCCTCGCCCGAGCGCCGGCGCTGGTCGGCGTGACGCGCGCAGGAGAACGCGAACGCGCGCTCCACCGCCTCGCGATCGACGGCGGCCGGCGCGTCGTCGCTGTGCTCCTCGACGACGGCGAAGAGGTCGCCGAGCAGCCTGCGCTCGTCGGCGCTCAGCTCCTTTGTGATCGCGTCGGCGGGCGCGGGCGTGGGGTGCTTGCCGTCGCCGTCCAGGCCGACCCGGGTGCGCGCCACGGTGGTGCCCGCCGCCGCGCCGCGCCGCGCCGCGGCCTTGCGGCGCGTGGCGCCCTTCGCCTTCGCGCCGGAGCCTTTCGCCTTCGCGCCGGAGCCCTTCGCGCGTGAGGAGCGCTTCCCGTTGCCGCCGCCGGCTACGCGGCTCTTGGTCTTTGCCTGCTTAGGAATCTCGTGCCCTCCTCGTGGCGGGCCCGGTAGGTGAGGTACGCCTCCGATCGCTCCAATTCGGTCGCCTCCGAGGATACGACCCTGAGCGAGCGATCGGCGCCCGTGCCATCCCACGCGAGCAGGCCGAGCTCACCGAGCACCCTGGCGCAGCGCCCCGCCTCCTCGGGGGTGCGGGGATGGACCCCGGTTCCCGCCAGGGCCGCGATCAGCTCCGCGCCGCGCACCCCTTCGCCGGATTCGCGCAGCGCCTCGTAGGCGGCCCGAAGCGCCGGGCGCAGCTCCCACGCCGCGTCGTGCGCCCGGAGCGCGAACTCAAGCTCGGAGTCTCCCCAGGTGAGGTGGAGATATCCCGACCCCCGTGCGGCGAGGGCGCGCAGATGGGCGAAGGGCGGCGGGTCGATCAGCACCACGTGCTCGACCGCCTCGACCAGCCGGGGGTCGCGCTCCAGCGCCGCCCAGTCCGCGAGCACGAGGCCCGACCCGGCTTCGATCACCTCGCCCGCCCGGCGCGCGAGGGCGTCCGCCCCGCACCGGCCGCAGGCGTGCACCGGCGGACCGCATCCGAAGCGCCGCGGGTCGGCACGCTCGGCAAGCCCGGAGCGCCGTGAGGCATCCGCGCACAGCGCGACCACCGCCGCCCCGCTGGAGACCAGATCGGCGAGGGTCGCGACGCCCGAGCCCCCGGCGCGCTCGACCATCTCCCGGCCCCCACCGTTCGCCTCCTCGCGAAGCTCGGGCGGCGGCCACCCATCGAGCGCCGCCTCGGTCTCCGCAGCGAACCGATCCCACCACTCCCCCTCCACGGCCGGCTCGGTGCACCCGGCAGCCGAGGGCACGATCGGATAAAGCTCCTTCAGCACCACGCGCGGCTCCACCGCGCCGTTCCACTGGTTGACCTCGAGCCGGACCATGAGATCGAGCGGGGCATCGTCGAGCGAGGCCAGCGAGCGCCCGAACGCCACCCCGAGAGCGCGCGCGGGGCCGCTCTCGACGCTGAAGCGCGCGTGCTTTCCGTCCCCCATCGGCCGCACGTCGCGCATCCGCGCCGCCGGCACCAGCAGCCGCACGCCCGGGTTCCCCATCCCGAAGGGCCCCAGCCGCTCCAGCTCCTCGGCCGTATCCAGGCCGAGGCGGTCGCCGCCTACCACGGCGTCCACGCTCTCGGTCCGGACCAGGTCGGCGCCGGCGAGCGACTCCGCCGCGCGGGCGACGAAGGCCTCGCGAAACGCCTCGACCCGCCCCGCCTCGATCTCCACCCCGGCGGCCGCACGGTGCCCGCCGAAGCGCACGAGGTGCTCGCCGCATCCGCGCAGCGCGGCGAGCAGGTCGAACGCCGGGATGCTGCGGCCGGAGCCGCGGCCCGTGCCGCCCGGCTCGAGCGAGATCAGCACCACGGGGCGCCAGTGGCGCTCGGCGAGCCGCGAGGCGACGATTCCGATCACCCCCGGATGCCACCCCTCCCCGGCCGCGACCAGGGCGGGTGCCTCGGGCCCTCCCGGCAGCTCCGCGATCGCGCGCTCGGCGCCCCCCAGCACCTCGAGCTCGGCGTCGCGGCGCTCCCTGTTCGCGCGGTCCAGCTCGGCGGCGATCTGGGCCGCGCGGCCCGGGTCCTCGCACAGCATCAGCTCCACCCCGGCGTCGGCGCGATATAGGCGCCCCGCGGCGTTGATCCGGGGCGCGAGCCGGAACGCGAGGTCGCCCTCGTCGAGGCGCGAGGGCTCGGCGCCCGCGGCCGCGATCAGCGCCCGCAGGCC
>JBOGZH010000080.1:0-3496 GCA_050697095.1 Solirubrobacterales bacterium | reverse complement strand
TCACGTGCGCGCTCGCGGGGATCGCGCTCGTCGGCCCCCGCGCGCGCGACGTGCTCGCGCGGCTGACGGCGATCGACCTGCGTCCGGACAGCACCCCCGAGGCATCGTTCCGGCCGGGATCGGTTGCCCGGGTGCCGGCGATGGTGCTGCGCGAGCGCGGCGAGCGCTACGTGCTCATGTTCGGCTCCGCGTACGTCCAGTACATGTGGGCCCAGGTCACGGATGCCGCGGAGCCGCTCGGCGGGATGACCGCGGGTGCGGACGCGATCGCGCGCTCGCGCGAGGAGGTGGCGGCGGGTGCGTGAGATCTTCCGTCCTCGCCGCAAGTGGCGCCCGCGCGGGGAGCTGCGCGACTCCTACGACGTCGTGATCGTGGGCGGGGGGGCGCACGGCCTCGCCACCGCGTACTACCTGACGCGGCGCGGCGTGGGCAACGTCGCGGTGCTCGAGAAGGGCTACATCGGGTCGGGGGCGGCGGGTCGCAACACCGCGATCCTGCGCTCCAACTACCGCACTCCCGAGGGCGCCCGCTTTTACGAGCAGAGCCTGCGGTTGTACGAGCGGCTCTCGGTCGAGCTGGACTTCAATCTCCTGTTCGCGAAGCAGGGCCACCTCACGCTCGCGCACTCCGACCGCGCCGTGTTCGTGATGGAGGAGCGCGCCGAGGTCAACGGGCTGCTCGGGATCGACAGCCGGGTGATCGGGCCGGACGAGATCAGCCGGCTGGCGCCGGCGATGAACGTTTCCGACGATGCGGTCTACCCGATCCAGGCGGCGCTGTACCACCCGCCCGGGGGCACGATCCGCCACGACGCGGTCGTGTGGGGGTTCGCGAGCGGCGCCGACCGCGGTGGCGCCGAGATCCATCCCTACACGGAGGTGACTGGAATCGAGCGCTCGAACGGCCGCGTCACCGGCGTGCGCACCACCCGCGGCGACGTCAGGGCGGGCACCGTGGTGAGCTGCGCGGCCGGGTGGAGCACACAGGTGTGCGACCTCGCCGAGGTGCCGCTGCCGGTGACCACGCACATCCTCCAGGCCTTCGTCACCGAGCCGCTGAAGCCATTCCTCGACGTGGTGGTGGTCTCGTCGCAGATGCACCTCTACATCAGCCAGACCGATCGCGGGGAGATGCTGATCGGCGCCGAGATCGAGCCCTGGACCACCTACCGGCAACGGGGAACGCTCAACTTCCTCCAGGAGGCCTCGCGGCACACGCTGGAGCTGTTCCCGCAGCTGGAGCGCATACGGATGCTCCGCAGCTGGGCCGGCCTCTGCGATCTCAGCCCGGACTACAGCCCGATCCTCGGCGAGACGGGGCTCGAGGGCTTCCTGATCTCGACCGGATGGGGCACCTACGGCTTCAAGGCGGCGCCGATCGTGGGCTCCACGCTCGCGGAGCTGGTGGACAGCGGCCGCACGCCGGATCTGATCGAGCCCTTCCGGCTCGAGCGCTTCTACGACGACCGCCTCGTGTCCGAGCTTGCGGCAGCGGCGGTCAGCCATTGACCACGATCACGGAGACCGATCAGCCCGCGACGGCGGAGGCGAAGCCGAGCACGTCGCGGGTACGACCATGAGGAGGAGGCACAGGTGAAGAGCAGCTTGGAGATCGCCCAGGAGGCGACGCTCGCGCCGATCGACGAGATCGCGGAGGGCGTGGGGCTGGGCACCGACGAGGTCGACCCCTACGGGCGCCACATGGGGAAGGTGCGGCTGTCCTCGCTGGACGCGCGCCGCGACCAGCCCGACGGCAAGGTGGTGTGCGTCACCGGGATCACACCGACCCGCGCCGGCGAGGGCAAGACCACGACCGCGGTCTCGCTCACCCAGGGCCTCGGCACGATTGGCCGCTCCCCGGTGCTGTGCCTGCGCGAGCCCTCGCTCGGCCCGGTCTTCGGGATCAAGGGCGGGGCGGCCGGGGGCGGCCTGGCCCAGGTCGTGCCGATGGAGGAGCTCAACCTCCACTTCACCGGCGACATGCACGCGGTCGGGGCGGCGAACAACCTCCTCGCCGCGCTCCTCGACGCCTCGATCCTGCACGGCAATCCGCACAAGATCGACGCGCTGCGCGTCTCGTGGCGGCGCGCCGTGGACATGAACGACCGCGCGCTGCGCCAGGTCGCGCTCGGCCTCGGGGGTCGCCAGAACGGCTACCCGCGCGAGACCGGCTTCGACATCACCGCCGCCTCCGAGGTGATGGCGATCCTCGCCGTCGCGCGCGACGTTCACGACCTCCGCCGCCGGCTCGGCGCGATCACCGTCGGCCACTCGTTCGACGGCGCCAAGCCGGTGACCGCCGAGGATCTGAACGCAGCCGGCGCGATGACCGTGCTCCTGAAGCAGGCGCTGAAGCCGAACCTGATCCAGACGCTCGAGGGCCAGGCCTGCCTGATGCACGCCGGCCCGTTCGCGAACATCGCCCACGGCAACAACTCGCTGATCGCCGACCTGATCGGGCTGAAGCTGGGCGACTACATGCTCACCGAGTCAGGGTTCGGGTCCGACATGGGAATGGAGAAGTTCCTCGACATCGTGTGCCGCGTCGGCGGGCTGCGGCCGAGCGCTGTGGTGCTGGTCGCCACGGTGCGCGCGCTGAAGCACCACGGGGGGGTCGAGGACGACCCCCGCGTGGACCGCGCCCGCACCCTCGCGGCCGTATCGATCGGCGCCGAGAACCTGCGCCGCCATCTCGAGATCGTGCGCGAGTTCGGCCTCCCGTGCGTGGTCGCGGTCAACCGCCGCCCCGGCGACTCCGACGAGGAGGTGGAGCTGGTGCGTACGCTCGCGCTCGAGCACGGCGCCTTCGCGGCCGAGGCTAACGAGGGCTTCGAGAAGGGCGGCGAGGGAACCGCGGCGCTCGCCCAGGCCGTGGCGGACGCCTGCGAGCAGCCCTCCGAGTTCCGCTTCATGTACGAGGAGGACGAGCCGATCGCCGACAAGATCCGCGCGATCGCCACGCGGGTGTACGGGGCGCGGGACGTGTTCTTCTACCCCGCCGCGGAGAGCAAGATCGAGCAGTACACGGCCGACGGCCTCGACCGGCTGCCGATCTGCATGGCCAAGACGCACCTCTCGCTATCCGCCGACCCCACGATGCTGAACGCGCCGGAGGACTTCACCCTCCAGGTGCGCGACATCCGTGCCTACACCGGCGCGGGGTGGCTGGTGCCGCTCTGCGGCGACATCCAGCAGATGCCGGGCCTCGGCAAGAGCGCGGCGGCGTTCGACGTCGACATCGACGAGGAGGGACGGACCGTCGGCCTGTTCTGAGCCCTGTCAGGGTTAGTCGCGGATGACCCTCGAGGAGGCGCTCGACCAGCTCGCCTCGGAGAGCCCGGCTCCGGGCGCCGGCGCGACCGCGGCGTGGTGCTGCGCGCTGTCCGCCGCGCTCGTGGAGATGGTGTCGAACGTGGTGCTCGCGCGCGGCGAGGAGGACCCCGAGCTGGAGGGCCGCCGCCGCCGCGCCGCCGAGCTGCGCGCCGCGGCCCTGCGG
>JBOGZH010000079.1:0-2853 GCA_050697095.1 Solirubrobacterales bacterium | reverse complement strand
GGGCCGCGCGCGCCTTGGCGAGCGCGTTCTCCGCGAACGTCTCCCCCTCCTCGAGAGGCAGCGTCACCTCCGCCGGCAGCGGCTCCAGCTCCACGCCGGCGAGGATTTCGCCCAGCTCGCGGAGCTTGTGCTCGTTGCGAGTGGCGACCACGACCCTGGGTCTCTCCATCAGTCGGTGGAGGGCAGGCCGCCGGTGGCGCGCTCCTGCGCCTCGCGCAGGCGCGCGATCCCGCCGTCGGCCAGGACGAGCAGCTCGTCGAGCGAGGCGCGCTCGAGCGGCATCCGCTCGGCGGTCGCCTGGACCTCGATCAGCCCCCCGGCGCCCGTCATCACCACGTTCGCGTCGACCTCGGCGCCGGAGTCCTCGGCGTAGTCGAGGTCGCACAGCGCGGCCCCGTCCACCACACCCACGCTGACCGCCGCGACCGAGCCGGTGAGCGGGAGACGCTCGAGGTCGCCCGCGGAGACGAGCCCCTGGAGCGCGAGCTGAAGGGCGACGAAGCCGCCGGTGATCGCGGCGCAGCGGGTCCCCCCGTCGGCCTGGAGCACGTCGCAATCCACGTACACGCTGCGCTCGCCGAGCGCCTTCATGTCGACGACGCTGCGAAGCGAGCGCCCGATCAGGCGCTGGATCTCCACCCCGCGCCCGTCCTGGCGCCCGCGGCTCACGTCGCGCTGCTTGCGCTCGCCGGTGGAGGCGGGGAGCATCGCGTACTCGGCGGTGACCCATCCGCGCCCGCGGCCCTCGAGCCAGCGCGGGACGGAGTCGGTGAGCGACGCGGTGCAGATCACCCGCGTCTCGCCCTGCGAGTACAGCGCCGAGCCCGAGGCCGTGCGCACGAACCCGGGCTCGATCTTCACCGGCCGCACGTCCGGTGCGGCGCGGTCGTAGCTGCGGCTGCGCGACATGGGGGCTGAGTGTCGCAAAAGCGGTTGGAGCACATCCGCGCTCGCCGTGCGGGCGCAATCGGAGTCCCCTCGCGCTGCGATACGTTCCGCGCCAACGACGAGGAGGTCACGCGTGGTGCTTGTAATCGGTCGGGTCCGGTGCCGACCGGAGCAGCGCGATGAGCTGGTCGTCCTGCTGGAACGGATGCAGGACGACTCGCGCCGCGAGGAGGGGTGCCTGCGCTACGGCTTCTTCGCCGCCGTCGAGGACCCGCTGAGCTTCGTCGCGGTCGAGGAATGGGCCGACCGTGAGGCGCTTGACCGCCACTTCGCCCAGCCCCACCTGCAGGAGTTCGCGCGCCGCCTGCTCGAGGTGGTGTCGGCCCCGCCCGAGGTCGCGATTCACGACGTCGCCGACACTCGGCCGTTTCCGGGCCAGGCGGGCTGAGAGGGTTCCGCAGCGATCAGCGACAATCCGGGCCGGGCAAGGATGTTCTTCCGCCAGGTGATCAACGAGGACCTCAGCTGCGCGTCCTATGTGGTCGGGGACGAGTCGGCCGGCGTCGGCGCGGTCGTGGATCCCCAATGGGACATCGATCCCTACGTGCGCTTGAGCCGCCTTCACGGAGTCCGGATCGAGAGCGTGCTCGAGACCCACAACCACGCCGATCACGTCTCGGGTCACGGGCGCCTCGCCAGCGCCACCGGCGCGACGATCCATATCCACGAGCTGGCCGTCGCCGAGTATCCGCACGAGCCGTTCGCCGACGGGTGGAAGCTCGAGTTGGGCGAGCTGGAGATCGAGGCGCTGCACACGCCCGGGCACCGCCCCGAGCACACCTGCTTCCTGCTGCGCGACTCGGCCCGGGACGGAGACGCGTGGGCGGTGCTGACGGGCGACTCGCTTTTCATCGGCGACGCCGCGCGGCCCGACCTCGCGATCGACCCGCGCGAGGGGGCGGAGGGAATCTTCAACTCCCTGCACGATCGCCTCCTGGCGCTCGACGACGACGTCGAGGTGTGGCCTGGGCACATCGGGGGCTCGCTGTGCGCCGGCTCGGCGATCGACGGCAGGACGACCTCGACGATCGGCTTCGAGCGCGAGCACAACCCGGCCCTGCGGCACTCCAGCGCTGCGGAGTTTGTCGAGTCCGCGCTCGCCTCCCTCGGCGATCCCCCGCCCAACGTCGAGCACATCGTCGGGCTGAACCGCGGCCCGCTGATCGAGGAGCTCGGCACGCCGACGCCGCTCACCCCACGCGGCGTGGAGGTGGCGATCGCCGAGGGCGCGATCCTGGTCGACGCCCGTACCAACGAGCAGTTCGACGAGGCCCACATACCGGGGGCGATCAGCGCCTCCGCCTATGACACTGGCTTCGGAACCAAGGTGGCGCGGGTCGTGCCGCGGGACGTCGACGTGATCGTCGTCGCCGCCTCCGATGGCTACGAGCTGGAGGCCGCCGAGCTGCTGGCGTCGGTCGGGATGCGCGTCCGGGGCTTCCTCGAGGGCGGGATGACCGCGTGGCGCTCCGAGGAGCGACCGGTGGACCGAATCGAGCTGATCGACCCCGACGCGCTTGCCGAGCGGACGGGCGACGACGGGGAGCTGGTCGTGCTCGACGTGCGGGAGGACGACGAGTTCGCCGCGGGCCACATCCCGGACTCGGTGCACATCCCGTACGGGAAGCTCGTGGAGCGGCTCGACGAGCTTCCCCGGGACCGCCCGATCGCGGCGATCTGCAGCGGAGGGAAGCGCAGCGGGCTCGCGGCGTCCCTGCTCCAGCGCGAGGGTTACGACCCCGTCCATGTCGGCAAGGGCGGGGTGAAGGCGTGGCAACGGCAGGGACGCCCCCTTGAGTCGGAATAGCCAAGAGGGCCGAAGCCCTCGAGGCCGTGGACTCACGCGGGTAGGCACCCGGCGGGTCGGACGCTCAGCGAAAGAGCCCCGCCTGAGCGGGGCTCTTT
>JBOGZH010000078.1:0-2407 GCA_050697095.1 Solirubrobacterales bacterium | reverse complement strand
CTCCTTGGTCACGTATTCTCCTCGGCGTGGACGCAGTGTTCAGGGCCCTCGCCGACCCGACGCGACGAAGCTTGCTCGACGAGCTCTTCCGTGAGGACGGGCAGACGTTGAGCGCGCTCGAGGCGCGCTTTGCGATGACGCGTTTCGGCGTGATGAAGCACCTGAGGCAGCTCGAGGAAGCGGGCCTCGTGGTGACCAGGCGGCGAGGGCGCGAGAAGCTCCACTTCCTGAACCCGGTCCCGATCCGGCTCGTCCACGACCGCTGGGTGAGCAAATACGCCGAGCCATGGGCCGCGAGGCTCAGCGGGCTCAAGAAACGACTGGAGGACAAGTAATGGAGAAGGTGTACGAGATCTACATCAAGACGACCCCGGAGCGCCTCTGGGAGGCGATCACCGACGGCGAGATGAGACAGAAGTACAACTTCGGGGTGGGCATCAGCTCGGAGTGGACGCCCGGTTCGAGCTACGAGTCCGTCCACCCGGGAGCGGGCGTCGCGATCGCCGAGGGCGAGAACCTGGAGGTCGACCCGCCTCGCCGGCTCGTGCAGAGCATGACGGCGCTGTGGAGCGAGGAGGTGAAGAGCGAGGGAACCTCGCGAGTCACGTGGGAGATCGAGCCGGTCGGCGATTCGTGCCGGCTGACCGTCACCCACGACGAGCTCCGCGAGGAAGCCAACGCCGAGCTCTACGGCGGCTGGCCGATGATTCTCTCCGGCCTGAAGACGCTGCTCGAGACCGGAGAGAAGCTCACGACGCCGGGCTCGCTGCGCTATTCGGAAGCCTCGGAATCGGCTGCCTGAGACCCTGACGGACCTCGCCGAGGCGCCGCCGAGTCACGGCGGCGCCTCGAGCGAGGTTCTAGACTCGGCCGGGATGGCCGCCGACGACAACACGGCGAAGATCGCGGATCTGCTCCACGAGGCCGGCGAGACCCATCACACCGTGTTTCGGATCACCGACGGCGCCGACGACGACTGGGCCTCCTGGTACTCGGAGTGGCTGGTCAACCACTCGGAGCTTCCGGACCTCCTCGGCTCGAAGCCGGTGCGCTCGGAGCTCACCTACATGCTCGTGCGGCTGGACAAGGATTTCGCGAGCGAGGATCCGGGCGGGCGCTGGGAGGACTACTACGCCGAGCGCCTCGTGGAGCACTTCGCAGGCTAGCCGCCCTTCCCAACAGATCGCAAACGTGGGCGTTCGGCTCCCGCCAGCGCCCAGGCGATCCTTGCGGCCAGCGCCTCCGGCCGTCGCACGATCTGCCGCCAGGTGGTGCGCATCACTCGGAATCCCTCAACCCCGCGCTCCGCGTCGCGCAGGCGGTCACGCTCGAATGCTGCCCGCGAGGAGTGGTATCTGAAGCCGTCGACCTCGACCACGAACCGCTGTTCCCGCCACAGGAAGTCGACCTCATGACGGCCGATGCGCACATTGAGCTCCGGCGGGGGTAGCTCGGCGGCCCTGACCAGTGTGAGAAGGCGTTCCTCCGCCTCGGATCGCGTCATCGCGGGGGTCACGTCGGCCTCGATCAGCGAGCGCAGCACCGCGATGCCCGGTCGCGGTCCGGCCCGGGCAAGTAGGGCAAGCAGCTCGCTGCGCCGTGCGAGGGATCGGGACTCCGCCTCGGCGAGTGCCTGCTCCAGCTCTCGTGGCGAGACCACCGCTGCGAGATCGAGGAGCGTGCGTGCGGGGGTGGTCACCGGGATGCCGCCGGCCATTCGGACGTCACGCCGATCGAGCGCGGTGACTCGATGGATTCGGATCCCCCCCTTTGACCCGCAATTGCGTCCGGGGACGGTGACGTCGGCGTCACCTGCCGAGCCGGAGATCAGTCGCCAGAGCCCGGCGGCACTGCGGTGGCTGAGCACGGCACCCGGCCCGCAGGCCAACACCGCCGCAAGCTCGCGGGCGCCGCCGGTGAGCCGGGCGTGGCCGAGCAGGTACACGCCGCGGTGGATCGCGTGAAGCCGAGCCGTCTTGACCCAGCTGTCGATCGCGTCGCGCGTCAGCCCCATCTGCACAAGCTGGCCACGGGTGACGAGCCCACGTTGCCGGGCCGCCAGCTCCGCAATCGCCCGCCCGTGCCGGCTCATGCTGATCTCCGACGGCCTCCACTGACGCCGCTAACGCGTCGTTCGGCGCCCGTTCGAGCCCGATTGCCGTCTTCACGGTGCATATCACCGTTAACCCGGCACTCGCAGTTCACGCCCCTTCGAGTGCCGCGTTTGCGGCGGGCGCCGTTGTGATCAGGCGACGGGCGCCTTCTTCCCGGGGTTCATCAGGCCCTTGGGATCGAACGCGCGCTTGACCCGCTCGTGCAGCCCGCGCGCCGGGTCTGAGAGCTGGCGGGCGAGGCCGGGGCGCTTTACCGCCCCGATCCCGTGCTCGCCCGAGACCGAGCCGCCGAG
>JBOGZH010000077.1:0-5589 GCA_050697095.1 Solirubrobacterales bacterium | reverse complement strand
GCGCTACTACCGCGCCATCGGCTGACGCGGCGCTATCCTCCGAACCGCATTCGGGGCGTGGCGCAGCCTGGTAGCGCGCGCCGTTCGGGTCGGCGAGGTCCCCGGTTCAAATCCGGGCGCCCCGATTGCGCTGGCGGGAGCCGCTGCCGTCGTGCTCAGGTGCCGGCCTGAGACGCCTCCGCGGCGGCGAACCACCGCGACAGGCGCTCGGGAGTGAACACGCCAGTTCGCGGGGCGACGCGGCGACTCATCGAATCTATGAAGTCCTGGGCCGCCTGGGGGTCGTGCTCGAGCCCTGTGAACAACGGCCCGGCGAGCTCTGGGCGGGGGAAGCGCCCGAAGTCGAACGACCACTCGTAGTGCTCTTTGGCTCGCTCGTCCCTCCAGCCTTCATATCCCCCCAGGCTCTCATCGGCACCGGTCAACGCGTCCGCGACGTGGATCGCCTGCTCGACGGCGTCCGAGATCCCCTGCGCGGTCGCCGGGTGCTTGAAGTGACCGGCGTCGCCGACCAGCGCCCAACCCGGGCCGGCCGCCTGGCGAAAGAACCCGCGCATCATCGTCTCCGGTGCGACGCGGACGTCGCTGATCTGCTCCGCCCCCTCGAGCGAGCGGGCGTCGAACGTGTCGGGGAAGCTCTCGAGGCCATCCCTGAGCCGAGCCTGGCGCTCCTCGGCGCTGCCGCGGGTGATCTCCGGCGGTCCGCTGACGGCGAGCAGGTGGACGTCGTCCTCGCACGGGCCCCAGGTGAGCACGAGAGCCTCACCGGCGTCGATGTGCATGTACTCGGTCGGCGGCAGCCCGCGCCAGTAGGCGAAGAGGATCCCGAATTCCCCAGCCAGCGGCCGTCGCTTCTCGAGCCCGAGCAGGCGGGCCACTGCCGAAGCGCGACCGTCGGCGCCGAACACCCACCTCGCATCCACACGGCCGCCGCCCTCGAATGTCACCCCCCGAACCGGATCGTCCTCACTGCCGGAGCCGAGCAGGCCGGTCGCGCGCTCGCCGAACCGCGTCTGCGCGCCGGCGTCCACGGCCGTTTCGAGGAGCGCCGTGTCGAGCACGGGACGAGTCACGCCGCAGGCCCGGTCGAACCCCCCGATCGGCGTGAAGGCACCGGCCACCTCGTGTCCGAGGATTCGCGCCCGGTAGAGGAGCGGGTTGACGCGGTGGCGGGCGCGGATTCGCTCCAGCACGCCCAGCTGCTCCAGCCGGGCCAGGGTGTTGGGGAACATGAAATGGGTGGAGATCGTGTCGGCCGGGGGAGGCTCGCGATCGACGATCAATACCCGCCAGCCATCCTCGGCGAGCCGGAGCGCCAAAGGGGACCCGGCGCAGCGCGCCCCGACGATCACCGCGTCGTAGCTCTTCTCCCGGGCGGACATTTCCGGAGGAGAGGATTGCACCCCGGCATGAGAGGCTTCGGATGCCACGAATCCACCCACGAAAGGAGGAGCGCCCGATGTCCGAGCACCGCGAGATCGTCGACGCGACGGGGGCCCCGCCCGCGATCGGCCCCTACTCGCACGCGATCAAGTCCAAGGGGCTGCTGTTCTGCTCCGGCCAGATTCCGCTCGACCCCGAGAGCGGCGAGCTGGTCGGCGACGACGCCGCGGCACAGGCGCGGCGATGCCTGGAGAACCTCTCCGCAGTGTGCGCGGAGGTGGGCGCGCGGCTCGCCGACGCCGCGCGGATCACGATCTACACGACCGAGATGGAGGCGTTCGGCGAGATCAATGAGGTGTACGCGGAGCACTTCGAGGGCGACCCCCCGGCCCGTGTAGCGGTGGGAGTCGCGGCACTGCCGAAGGGCGCGCGGGTAGAGATGGACGCGATCGTCGCGCTGCGAGCCTGATGGCCGAACCCCCCGCGATCGGGGACGAGGCGCTGTCCCGCGCCCGTGAGGCGGGCCGGGAGTACGTTCGCAACACGCCGGTGCTGACCTCGCGGACGATCGGCGAGCGCTGCGGGGGCGAGGTCGTGCTCAAGGCGGAGAACCTGCAGCGAACCGGGTCGTTCAAACTGCGCGGCGCGTTCGCGAAGCTCGCCGCGCTCGGCGACGCCTGCCGGGCCGGCGTCGTCACCGGCAGCGCGGGCAACCACGCGCAGTCGGTCGCCTACGCGGCCCGGGCCCGGGGAGTGCCTTGCGAGGTGTTCATGCCGGCCGACGCCTCGACCGCGAAGACCGACTCGGCGACCGCGCTGGGCGCGACGGTGAACCCGATCGAGGGAACGATTGATGCTTGCCTCCTCGCGGCGCGGGAGCGCGCGGCGCAGGGCGGGCTCGCGTTCGTGCACCCGTTCGACGACCTCGACGTGGTCGCCGGCCAGGCGACGCTCGGCCTGGAGTTGCTCGACGGCGTGCCGGGGCTCGCGAAGGTCCTCGTCCCGGTGGGCGGCGGCGGGCTCGCGAGTGGCGTCGCGATCGCGGTCAAGCGGACGCGACCGGAGGTCGAGGTGGTGGGCGTCCAGGTCGAGGGCTGCGCGCCGTTTCCCGCCTCGCTGGAGCGCGGGGAGCCCGTCCCGGCGGCATCGGCGCTCACGATCGCCGACGGGATCGCGGTCAAACGCCCGGGCGAGGTAACGCTGCCGCTTGTCCGCGAGTGGCTCGACGGGATCGCGGTGGTGAGCGAGGACTCCGTCGCCTCGGCGATGGTCACGCTGATGGAGCGCGCGAAGCTCGTCGTCGAGGGCGCCGGGGCCGTGGGGGTCGCCGCGCTGCTCGACGGCCGGGTCGAGCCGGCGCGCGAGGGCGTCACCGCGGTTGTCCTCTCGGGCGGAAACGTCGACGCCGGGCTGCTCGCGGCGGTGGCGCGCCGCCACGAGACGGAGTCGGGGCGCCGGCTCGTCCTTCTGACGCGGATCTCCGATCGCCCCGGCGGCCTCGCCGGCCTGCTCACCCGCGTCGCCGAGACCGGCGCGAACCTGGTCGAGGTCTCCCACGTGCGCGAGGGCCTCGACCTCCACGTCCGCGAGACCGCTGTCGAGCTCGTGATCGAGACCCGCGGACGCGACCACACCGCGGAGATCATCGAGGCGCTCGCCGACGCCGGCTACACGGCCGACGTCGTCCGCTGATGGGCTCTCACCCCGGCGGGCGGCGCACGCCCCGCGTAAACGGATAGGTTTCCGGCCACGGCCATGGCAAAGGTTCTCTGCGTCCTCTACGACGACCCGGTCGACGGCTACCCGCCGGCCTACCCGCGCGACGACGCCCCCAAGATCGAGCGCTACCCGGACGGGCAGACCACGCCGACACCGGAGGCGATCGACTTCACCCCGGGTGAGCTGCTCGGCAGCGTCTCGGGCGAGCTTGGCTTGCGGAGGTTCCTCGAGGGGGCCGGGCACGAGCTGGTCGTCACCTCCGACAAGGACGGCCCCGACTCGGAGTTCGAGCGCGAGCTTCCCGACGCCGAGGTGGTGATCTCCCAGCCCTTCTGGCCCGCCTACCTGACCGCGGAGCGGGTCGCCAAGGCCCCGAACCTGAAGCTGTCGATCACCGCCGGGATCGGCTCGGACCATGTCGACCTGCAGGCGGCGATGGACGCCGGGATGACGGTCGCCGAGGTGACCTTCTCCAACAGCATCAGCGTCTCCGAGCACGTGGTGATGATGATCCTGTCGCTGGTCCGCAACTACATCCCCTCCTATCAATGGGTGATCGACGGCG
Source organism: Solirubrobacterales bacterium (assembly GCA_050697095.1). Taxonomy (GTDB): domain Bacteria; phylum Actinomycetota; class Thermoleophilia; order Solirubrobacterales; family 70-9; genus DASPWW01. The sequence goes on along the minus strand of JBOGZH010000077.1, from coordinate 1,922 downwards.
GCTGGAACATCGCCGACTGCGTGTCACGTTCCTACGACGTCGAGGGGATGCAGGTCGGCACCGTGGCCGCGGGACGGATCGGCTCCGCCGTGCTGCGGCGCCTGAAACCGTTCGACATGGGCCTGCACTACACCGACCGCCACCGGCTCCCGAGCGAGGTGGAGGAGGAGTTGGGGGTGACGTTCCACGAGTCGACCGAGGACATGGTGCCGGCGTGCGACGTAGTGACGATCAACTGCCCCCTGCATCCCGAGACCGAGCACATGTTCGACGACGAGATGATCGGGCGGATGAAGCGCGGCGCCTACATCGTCAACATCGCGCGGGGCAAGATCTGCGATCGCGACGCGATCGTGCGCGGGCTGGAGTCGGGAAAGCTCGCCGGTTACGCCGGGGACGTGTGGTTCCCCCAGCCTGCGCCCCGGGATCACCCGTGGCGGACGATGCCTCACCACGGCATGACCCCACACATCTCGGGGTCGAGCCTCTCCGCCCAGGCCCGCTACGCCGCGGGCACGCGCGAGATCCTCGAGTCGTGGTTCGCCGATCGCCCCCTGCGCGAGGAGTACCTGATCGTCGACGGCGGCGCGCTGGCCGGCGCCGGCGCCCACGCCTACAGCGCCGGCGACGCCACGGGGGGCTCCGAGGAGGCCGCCCGCTTCAAGGCCTAGGTGTAGTTCCCTTCGCGCCAGCGGCGCCGAGCGCGTCGTCGCGCTCCCAGAACCACCGAATCTCGACGATCCGCCCCTCCCGGAAGCGGGCCGCGAACCACAGCTCGGCCGTCGACTCGATCCCGCTGGCGCGCCCGCGGGTGTGCCACAGAAGCCCACCGACGACCCACTCGCCGGCCCCGGTGAGCCCGACTATCTCGCTGTGCCGCTCCTCGTAGTCCTCGCCGATGCGCTCGAACTGGCGCACCACCGCGCCGGGTCCCTCCATCGGGCCTGTCTCGGGCCAGCCCGTCGGCCCCCACATCGCAATCTCGGGGTGAAGCAGCGGGCGCAGGCCGTCCAGATCGCCCGCGTTCAGCAGCCGGACCGTCTCCCGCGCCATCTCGAGCTGCTCCTCGGACACCGAGCGCAGTATCGCGCCTGAGCTCGAAGCGCCCAACCCTTGCCCCTCCGGCCGACGAGCCGGCGATTCGCACTCGATAGTCTCCGGGCCGAGTCCCGGAGAACGAAGGAGAGCAGATGCCCTACGAGGTCCCAGCACTTCCGTACGACTACAACGCGCTCGAGCCGCACATCGACGAGCAGACGATGAAGCTGCACCACGACAAGCACCACCAGGCGTACGTGGACAAGGCCAACGCGGCGCTCGAGGGCACCGAGTGGGCGGACGAGGACGTCGAGGAGGTGCTGAAGAACCTCTCCAGCCTTCCCGACGACATCCGCACCGCGGTGCGGAACAATGCCGGCGGTCACGCCAACCACAGCTTCTTCTGGCAGGTCATGGGCCCCGACGGCGGCGGCGCGCCAGACGGCGATCTAGCGGCCGCGATCGATGACGCGTTTGGAAGCTTCGACTCGTTCAAGGACGAGCTGAAGACGGCCGGCGTCAACCGCTTCGGAAGCGGATGGTCGTGGCTCGTCCACGACGGCTCGGGGCTCGCGGTCGTGAGCACCGCCAACCAGGACTCCCCGGTCTCCGACGGCCAGACCCCGCTCGTGGGCGTCGACGTGTGGGAGCACGCCTACTACCTGAAGTACCAGAACCGCCGCCCCGACTACATCGACGCGTGGTGGAACGTGGTCAACTGGTCGGAGGTCTCGAGCCGGTTCAGCGCTGCGAGCGGCTAGGCGCGTGATCCGTCGGGCCCTTGGCGGACCCGGGGACGTGTCGCGGCTGGGCTGGGTGACGAGACGGCGAACGCCGTAAACGCGTCAAACGAGCTCCGTGGGAGAGTGAGATCCGTGTTGACG
>JBOGZH010000076.1:0-5359 GCA_050697095.1 Solirubrobacterales bacterium | reverse complement strand
ACCCCGGGGTCAATTCCCATGACCACGAGCATGGGTACTGATTCTGGCCTCCGGCTCGGATGCCTCCTGCAACCGCCGGGCCGGGCGTCGCCCGGCCCGGCCCGGCCCGGAGCTCAGGCGCTCACTTTCTTCTTCTTGTACGTGAGGCCCAGCGTCCAGCAGTTGATCAGTCCGGAGGTTCCGCCCGCGTCGTCGTACACGAACAGCCTCCAGTCGCCCTTCGTCTTGTCGCCATCGAACAATCCCAGCGACTGCTGGGGCCTGTACGCGCCGTTGAACGGCGCACCGCCGGTCTGGATGAACGTCGGCGCCGCTCCATCGAACACGGTGAACACCCCGTTGCAGTCCGCGGAGCCGGAGCCGAAGTGGTTGCCCGTCCCACCGACCTTCGTTGCCAGGTTGATGTACTTCTGCCCCTTGAACAGGTAGACGTGGAGCTGGTCCACGCGGGCGTGCGAGATCCGCACGCCGACGTTGACGTCCTTCACCGTCCCCTTCTTGCCGACGCCGATCGGTGCGAACACCCCGGTCGGGGCGGCGTTCGGGATCGGGGCGTTGATCGGCCCCGACACGAACGTCTTCGTCTTCGCGCCCGCGACACCCGGGACGGCGAGCATCGCGACGGCTACGAGCAGGACAAGCGAAAGCGCGAGGCCTGCCTCCTTACCTCGTCTCACTGGATAACTCCCTTCGTCGTTGCGGTTCCCGCTCCCGCACCCCCCTTGCGCGGGCGATCCTATCGGCTGGTCCGGTTCCGGGACGGGTCGCTACGCGGCGGCTTGCTCGAGCACGTCGGCCGGGATGTCGAAGTTCGCGTGCACGGCATCGACGTCGTCGTGCTCGTCCAGCGCCTCGATCAGCCGGACGAGCCGCGAGGCCTCGCCCCCGCCGACCTCGACGATCGAGCGCGGCTCCATCGTCAGCTCGGCCGACTCGATCTCGACGCCCGCGCGCTCCAGCGCCTCGCGGACGGCCGCCAGGCGACCCGCCGGGCAGACGACCTTTCGGAGGTCGCCGTCCTCGCTCACGTCCTCGGCGCCGGCGTCGATCGCGGGGATGAGGTCGTCCTCCGAGTAGCGGTCCGCGTCGACAAGGACCACCCCCCGCTTCTCGAAGATCCACGCCACCGATCCGGGCTCGCCGAGGCTGCCGCCGTTCTTGTCGAACGCGTGACGCACCTCGGCCCCGGTGCGGTTTCGGTTGTCGGTCAGGGCCTCGATCATGATCGCGGCGCCGCCGGGCCCGTAGCCCTCGTACACGGCGCGCTCGATCGCCTCGCCGCTGGCGCCGGCGCCGGTCCCGCGGTCGATCGCCCGCTGGATGTTGTCCTTGGGCATCGAGTAGTCCTTCGCCTTCTGGACCGCGGTGGCGAGCGTCGCGTTCCCGTCGGGATCGCCTCCACCCTCCCGCGCCGCGACGGTGATCGCGCGCGCAAGCTTCGTGAACTGCTTGCCCCGCTTGGCGTCGGTGGCAGCCTTCTTGTGCTTGATCTGCGCCCATTTGGAGTGGCCGGCCATGGAGCAGATGTTAGGAGGCGTGCGCACACCGGGAGGGCGCGCGCACGCCGCCGGCCGCGGGGTGGAAATCCATTCCCGCGGCCGGCGTCCCTGCCGTCCCGCCACCTACGGCGACGGCCGGGTCCTGGGCCCCGGCCGTCGTGCCTTGCATCCCTCCTGGGGCGCTCGTCCCAGGCGCCTGCAAACTGGGATCCTTTCGCGCAGGCGCTGCCCCATACAACCGTCCAGGCGAGTGGAAGTTGCGGTCCCCCGATCCGGTTCTACACTGGGCCGGTCGGCGATCTACGGGAGGTGGCTCAGATGCCCGAGTGGACGACTGTCGCGAGCACGGCCGACGTCGCCGAGGGGATGATGACCGGGGGGACGGTGGACGGCGAGGACGTCCTGGTAGCGAACGTCGGGGGCGACTACCGGGCGATAGGCGCGATCTGCACCCACGCGGGGTGCAATCTGGCGGACGACGGCCAGCTCGAGGACGGCGAGGTCATGTGCGGCTGCCACGGCAGCATCTTCGACCTCACGAGCGGCGAGGCGGTCGGGCCGCCCGCCGAGGAGCCCGAGCCCGTGTATCAGGTGCGGGTCGAGGGGGACGAGATCCAGGTCGCGCCACCTGCTTGACCGCGGCCGAACCGCTAGACGACGAAGCGCCCGTCCTCCTGCAGCGCCTCGCCGTCGACCGTGATCCGCCCCCCGCGGCGCAGGTCGCAGATCATGTCCCAGTGGATCGCGCTCTCGTTCACCCCGCCCGTCTCGGGGTAGCTGCGGCCGACAGCGAGGTGGACCGTGCCGCCGATCTTCTCGTCCAGCAGGATCTCGCGCGTCGCGTGCGAGATCCCGTAGTTGGTGCCGAACCCGAGCTCGCCAAGCCGCCGCGCGCCGTCGTCGGTGTCGAGCGTCTGGTTGAGGAACTCCTCCCCGCGCTCGGCGCTCGCGTCCGCGACCCTGCCGCCCTCGAAGCGAAACCGCACCCCGGACACCTCCCGTCCGGCGTAGGTGGCCGGGAGGTGGAAGGTGATCTCGCCCTCCGCCGAGTCCTCGAGCGGGCCGGTGAAGAACTCCCCGTCGGGCATGTTGTGCTTGCCGTCCGCGGCGATGAACGTGCGACCGGCGATCCCGAGCCGGAGGTCGGTGCCGGGACCCTCGATCCGGACCTCCTCGCGATCCTGGATCCAGTCCCGTAGCCGCTCCACCTCCTCCGACTGGCGCTTCCACGCGCCCACCGGATCGGCCTCCCCGGCGAGGCAGGCGCCGAAGTAGAAGTCCTCGTAGTCGGCGAGGCTCATCTCGGCCTCCGACGCGTACGCGTGGGTGGGAAACAGGGTCAGCGCCCAGCGGTACTCGCCGGCCGCCGCTCGCTCCAGGGCCGTGCTCATGATCGGCTCCATCGCGCGCTGGCGCTGGGTCTGGCGCTCCGGCGGCACCCCGGACAGCTCGCGCGTGTTGGCGCTCGCCATCACCATGATCCGGGCGTCGGCGTTCTGCGCCGCCCACCTGGAGACCGGCGAGACCCACTCGAGTTGCTCATCGGTGGCGTGCTTGAAGTAGGTCGCGGCCTGGCCCTCCATCGTGAGGTTGACGATCGGGTTGCTTCCCGCCTTCAGCACCTCCTCGTACACCGCCTGGAGCAGCGGCTGGGCCGCCACCTCGCCCTCGATCAGGCACACCTCGCCGCGCTTGACCTCGGTCGAGTAGCCGACCAGGACGCGGGCCAGAGCGCTGACGCGGGGATCCCTCACGCCACCCGCTCCGTTCGCTCCCGGGCAGCGGTGACCATCGCCATGAACAGGGCGTGGAGGCGGGAGTCGTCCGTGAGCTCGGGATGGAAGGCGCAGGCGAGGAACCCGCCCTCGCGGACCACGACGGGGTGTCCCTCGTAGGTGGCGAGCACGTCGACGCCGGGGCCGTGGTCCTCGATCCACGGGGCGCGGATGAACACCGCGCGCACCGGCTCGGACCCGAGCCCCTCGATCTCCAGGTCGGCCTCGAAGCTGTGCAGCTGGCGCCCGAACGCGTTGCGCCGCGCGGCCGTGTCCATGAGGCCGAGATGCTTGCGGTCGAGGATGATCATCCCCGCGCAGGTGCCGAGCACGGGGCGACCGCCCTCGGCGTGCGCGCGGATCGCGGCCTCGAGCCCGTCGCGCTCGATTGCCTTCGAGATCGTGGTGCTCTCGCCGCCCGGGATCACGAGCCCGTCGAGATCCGTGAGCTGCGCCGGCTCGCGCACCTCGACCGGCGTCGCGCCGAGGGAGCGCAATACCCGCGCGTGCGCGGCGAAGTCCCCTTGGGCCGCGAGGATCCCTATGCGAAGGCCGGGCTCGCCGACCACTACCGGCCGCGCTGCTGGAGCAGGGAGCCCTCTTCGGCGAGCTGGGCAATGTCGTCGCCCCGCATCGCCTCGCCGAGCTCGGCGGAGGCCGCCGCGACGCGCTCGGGATCCTCGTAGTGGGTCGTCGCCTCGACGATCGCCCGCGCCCGGCCCGGCGGGTCCTCGCTCTTGAAGATCCCCGAGCCGACGAAGTTGCCCTCCGCGCCGAGCTGCATCATCAGCGCCGCGTCGGCGGGGGTGGCGATGCCCCCGGCGCAGAACAGCGGGACGGGGAGCCACCCGCGCTCGGCGACGTCGCGGACCACCTCGAGCGGCGCGGCCAGCTCCTTCGCCGCGCTCGGAAGCTCCTCGGCGCCGAGCGAGGAGAGCCGCCTCATCCCGCCGGTGATGTCACGCATGTGACGGACCGCCTCGACGATGTTGCCGGTCCCCGCCTCGCCCTTGGAGCGGATCATCGCGGCGCCCTCGCCGAGGCGGCGCAGCGCCTCGCCGAGGTTGGTCGCGCCGCACACGAACGGGACCTCGAACGCGTACTTGTCGATGTGATTGCCCTCATCGGCCGGGGTCAGGACCTCGGACTCGTCCACGTAGTCGACCTCCATCGACTCGAGGACCTGCGCCTCCGCGAAGTGCCCGATCCGCGCCTTTGCCATGACCGGGATCGTCACCGCCTCCTGGATCTCCCTGATCACCCGCGGGTTCGCCATCCGTGCGACCCCGCCGGCGGCGCGGATGTCGGCCGGGACACGCTCCAGCGCCATCACCGCGCAGGCACCCGCCTCCTCGGCGATGCTCGCCTGCTCCGCGGTGGTCACGTCCATGATCACCCCGCCCTTGAGCATCTCGGCGAGGCCGGTCTTGACCCGGAATGTCGCCCGCTCGGCCATCGACCCAAGGATACGTGACCCCGCCGCCAACGCTTCAGGGCCGAAGCAGCCCTGTCAAATCAGAGGCCGGCCGGCTGCTCGGATCCCCTCCGCGCCGGGGGGTAACCGGCGCGGCGCGCCCGAGCCTTCCGTTACTTCAGCTTGAAGGCGCGGATGCGGTCCTTGAACGCGGCCTTGTCGCGCGAGTACACGCCGTGCGCGAGCGCCTGGACGAGCGCGAGGAGGGCCGAGTTGGAGCGCGTGTAGGAAGGGCTGTTCGACGAGTAGTAGAGGGTGAGCTCGGCGTGCTCGCCGACGTCGGACAGGGTCGCGTCGGTGATCGCGAGCGTCCGCGCGCGCCGGTGGCGGGCGAGCTTCATCGAGCGCACCACGAGCGGGTGGGCGCGCCCCGCCGAGAAGGCGACGACGAGCGTGTCCTCGTCCACCCGGCCGAGCCTGTTGAGCGCGTCCTGGCGCGGGCTCGAGACCACCTCGCACCGGATGTCGAGCAGCGCGAGCAGGTGGCGCAGGTAGCTGGCGAAGAACGCCATCTGCTCGACGCCGACGATCACGACGCGCTGGGAGGTCGCGAGCGCGCTCACGCACGACTCGATCTGCTCCCGGGTTAGGCTGCGGGCGGTCTCCTCCAC
>JBOGZH010000075.1:0-2558 GCA_050697095.1 Solirubrobacterales bacterium | reverse complement strand
CTGTTGAAGGCGGTCGCCTACGAGCTGACCACCCCGGCGGAGCGAAGGCGCGCCCACGGAGCCCTGGCGGGTCACTGCGGCCTCGACGCTCGCGCATGGCACCTCGCCGCGGCGACCGTCGGTCCGGATGCTGAGGTCGCCGATCTGCTCGATGGCGCCGCCCACAGGGCGATCGCTCGCGGAGCCAACAGCGTCGCTGCGGACGCCCTCCAGCGAGCGGCGGGCTTCACCGAGGACGACGAGACGCGCTCCCGCAGGCTCTACGGAGCCGCCCTGGCAGCCGCGATCGGCGGGGCCTACGACCGCTGCGCCGCGTTGCTCGAGCCGCTCACCGAGATCGACGACCCGCTCCTGCGGGCGAACATCCGCCACACCCTCGCGGTGGTGAAGATGACGGGAGGGATCCGCGTCGCTCCCGACGCCCACAGCCGGTTGCGAGACGAGGCCGAGCTCATCCTCCCGATCGACCCGGCGGCGGCGGCGGCGATGCTTGCTGATGCCGCACTGCTGGCGGGCGTCTCGGGGCAGGTCGGCGCTGGAGCTCCCGCCGCCCAGCGCGCAGCAGCCATACTTCCCGACAACGGTTCGCCAATGATCCGTTGCCGTGTCCATGCCCTGTCCGGGATCGCCATGGCCCTGACCGGCGATAGCGGCGGCGTGCTGGAAAGCCTCGACGAGGCCGGGCGCCTGCTGGCCGAGATCGACTCGCTTTCGCCCGGGACGCAATCGGCGGTGTTGGGGCTGCACGCGAGGGTCTGCACCGGCCAGGAGCGGGCGCTGCGGACGGAGATCGCGCGTCTACTCGAGATGGCGCAGGAAACCGACACGTTCGGGCTACTCCCGTACCTGCTGGGGGTGTCGGCGGACGCCGCCTATCGCGTCGGGGATTGGGAGGCAGCCGCACGTCAGTCGACGTCGGTGACTCTCGCGGAGGAGTACGGGCAGCGCGGCATCCTTCCGTTCTGTCTGGCCGTCAGCGGGCGGCTTCGCGCTGCCCGAGGAGAGACGGCCCAGGCGAGGGTCGAGCTCGAGCGCGGCATTGCTGTCGCGCAAGAGGTGGGCTCGGTCATGGTGGTCGATTGGGGCCGGGCTGCGCTCGGCTTCCTCGAGCTCGGGAGTGGCCGAGCAGAGGCGGCCATTGCCGAGCTCGAGCAGGTTGAGGCCTCGGCTGCGGAGTCCGGCCTGGAGGACCCGACCTTCGTGCCCTGGGCTCCCGACCTGGTGGAGGCCTACCTGAGGGCCGGCCGGGTGGCGGACGCCGAGCTGGCCTCCTCCTCGCTCGATCGCAGGGCGGAGGCAGCAGACGTGGCGCTTCCCCTCGCCTTCGCCGCTCGCTGCCGGGGGCTGGTGGAGGAAGGAGGCTTCGAAGCTCACTTCGACGAAGCCCTCACCCACCACGGCCGTACCGATGCTCCGTTCGAGGCCGCGCGTACCCTCCTCGCCTACGGCTCGCGCCTGCACCGCGCCCGCCGTAGAGTGGACGGCCGAAAGAGGCTACGCGCGGCGCTGGAGATCTTCGAGCAACTTGGAGCCCGGCCATGGATCGCGCGCACGAACGCGGAGCTGCGGGCGGCGGGTGCAATCCGCCGCGATCCGATCGCCGACCCCGATGAGCTCAGCCCTCAGGAGGTCAGAGTGGCGATGGCCGTCGCCGAGGGCGCAACAAACAAACAGGTGGCGGCGGGGCTGTTCCTGAGCCCGAAGACGATCGATTTCCACCTCGGTCGGGTCTATCGCAAGCTCGGCATCCATTCCCGCACCGAGCTGGCCGCACTCGTCGCCAAGGGCGCTCTTGGCGACCCACCCGACAAGTCCCAGCGCCGCCGCCAGGCTTGACCAGCGGCTTGCACAGCCTCAATCGCGACCCAGCGCGCGCGCTCAGTGCGTCGCCGTCGGGGGACGGCCGCGGAGCCCGGCGCCCGACGAAAAACTCGCCGGCTGTCACAGTGCCGAGATGGCCGATCGCGCCCGGCTCGTCGGGATCAACCACATCGCCCTGGAGGTAGACGACCTCGAGGAGGCGCTCGCGTTCTACGGGCGGATCATCGAGTTCGAGCTGCGCGGGCGCGTGCCGGGGATGGCGTTCCTCGACATGGGCGACCAGTTCATCGCCCTCTCGGAGGGCCGCACGCAGCCGCCCGGCGCCCGCCACTTCGGGCTCGTCGTCGACGATCGCGAGGCCGTCCGCGCCGCGCTCCAGGAAGCCGGCGCCGAGGTCCTCCGCGGGCGCGGGCTCGACTTCCGCGATCCCTGGGGAAACCACGTGCAGGTGGTCGAGTACGGCGACATCCAGTTCACGAAGGCGCCTGAGATCCTCCGCGGGATGGGACTCGAGGACCTGGAGAAGGGCCCCGACGCGCTCCGCGAGCTTCGCGACAAGGGCCTCGGGTAACCGGCTGCTCCGCGATCATCCGCTCGCCGTCGCGGCGCGGACCTTCGCAACGCCGTCGGCGAAGCCGCGCGTCGTGAAGCACATCGGCTCGGCGAACTCCTCCGTGGTCAGCGACTGCTCCCATGACGCGTCGGCGGCGGAGCGCAGCAGGGGCTTGGCGATCGGG
>JBOGZH010000074.1:0-1518 GCA_050697095.1 Solirubrobacterales bacterium | reverse complement strand
GCAGCTCGCCGTAGCGATCGCGCTCCGCGCGCGAGTCGCGCCACGCGTCGGCGAGGTTGATGACCGGGTTGAGGTAGGAGAGCATCACCGCGAACAGGACGAGCACGAGGGCGATCCTGCCGAGCCGGTCCCAGTCGATCCGGGTGCGGGCGCGCCTGCGCGGCGCCACTCTGACCCGGCGGCGGGCCGTATGGGCGCGCGTGCTCACCCTCAAGCCTTCTCCCCGGCCCCGCCGCCGCCTCCACAAGCCCGCCCGCTGCAAGCTTCCTTGCAGCAGCGACCTCACCCACGCTCAAAGGCAGCCAGGCCCGGATAGACGGCCGCCGTGCCCAGCTCCTCCTCGATCCGCAGCAGGCGGTTGTACTTCGCGACCCGGTCCGAGCGAGACGGGGCGCCCGTCTTGATCTGGCCCGTACCGGTCCCGACCGCGAGGTCGGCGATCGTCGTGTCCTCGGTCTCGCCCGAGCGGTGGGAGATCACCGCCGTGTAGCCGGCCTCGCGCGCGATCCGGACCGCGTCCAGGGTCTCGGTCAGGGTGCCGATCTGGTTCACCTTGACGAGGATCGAGTTCGCGACCCGCTCCGTGATCCCGCGCCGCAGCCGCTCGGGGTTGGTGACGAAGAGGTCGTCGCCGACGAGCTGGACGCCTTCCCCGAGCCGCTCGGTCAGCAGCTTCCAGCCCTCCCAGTCCTCCTGGTCCATGCCGTCCTCGATCGAGACGACCGGGAAGCGGTCCGCGAGGTCCTCCCAGTAGGAGGCCATCTGCTCGGAGTCGAGGGTTCGGCCCTCGTGCTCGAGCACGTAGGACCCGTCGCGGCACAGCTCGCTGGTCGCGGGATCGAGCGCGATCCACACCGCCGCCCCCGGCTCGTAGCCCGCCGCCTCGACCCCCGCGACCAGCGCCTCCAGCGCCGCCTCGTTCGACTCCAGGTCGGGCGCGAACCCGCCCTCGTCCCCGACCGCGGTCCCCAGCCCGCGCTCCTTCAGCGTCGCCTTCAGGGCGTGAAAGACCTCGACCCCGCAGCGAAGCGCGTCGGAGAAGCTGTCCGCGCCGGCCGGGACGACCATGAACTCCTGGAAGTCGACCGCGTTGTCGGCGTGGGCGCCGCCGTTGAGCACGTTCATCATCGGCACCGGGAGCGTGCTCGGCTCCCCGCCGCCGTACAGGCGCGCGACGTGCCGGTACAGCGGCTCGCCGGCATCGTCCGCGGCCGCCTTCGCCGCCGCCAGCGAGACGCCGAGGATCGCGTTCGCGCCCAGGCGGCCCTTGTTCGCCGTCCCGTCGAGCTCGATCATCGCGCGGTCGAGCGCCGCCTGGTCGGAGGGATCACTTCCCCTCACCGTGTCGGCGATCTCGCCGTTGACGTTCGCGACCGCCCCCGACACGGCCTTTCCTCCCCACGCGCTACCGCCGTCGCGCAGTTCGACCGCCTCGAACTCTCCGGTCGAGGCCCCCGAGGGCACGGCCGCTACGCCTAGCGCGCCGGAATCGAGAACCACCTCGACCTCGACCGTCGG
>JBOGZH010000073.1:0-7432 GCA_050697095.1 Solirubrobacterales bacterium | reverse complement strand
CGACCTAGTTCTGCGCGGGGGCCCCGGCGCCGTTCTGCGCGCGGGCGCCGGCGGTCTCTCCGGCGGGCGCGGGGAAGGCCTCGGCGACGGCGGCGAGCTGGGCGAGAGAGCTCTCGAGATCGCCGGCGAGCTGGTCGAGATCGGGAATCGCATCGTAGTCGCCGATCAGGCCGAAGTTGATCGCGCCGTTGTAGCTCATGATCCCCACGCACACGGCCTGTCGCTTGGCGAGCGGGACCATGGGGAAGGTGGCCTGGAGCTCGCGGCCGAGGACGTAGAGGGGGAACTGGGGGCCCGGCACGTTCGTCACCACGAGGTTGAAGAAGCGCTGGCGAGCCTGCAACCGCGCCGCCTGGGCGGCGATCGTGGGGGGTGCGAACCCGGTGAGCTCGGTGAGCAGCGTCGCCCCGACCGCCTGGCGGGAGGACTTCAGATCGCCCATCGTCTCGGTGAGCCTGCGAAGCCGCGCCGCCGGATCCTCGACGCCGACCGGGAGCGGCGCCATCATCGCCGACACCTTGTTGCCGAGCGCGCCGTGCTCGTCGGCCGCGCGGACGCTGATCGGGACCATCGCCCGCAGCTCCAGGCCCGAGGTCGAGTGGCCGCGAGCCCGCAGGTAGCGCCCGAGCGCCCCGGCGACCGTGGCAAGCACGACGTCGTTCACCGTCCCCCCGAGCCGGTTCTTGATCTCCTTGAGCTGGCCGAGATCCCCCCGGACCCAGGCGAAGCGGCGGTGCCCGCTGATGTCCACGTTGAAGGGGGAGGGGGGAGCGCCGAGCCCGGTGCCGGCGAACTCGCCGATCGCGGAGACGCCCTCCTGGATCCTCCCGGCGATCTCGCGTGGCGCGCGCAGGATCCCGGTCACCCCCGAGGCGATCTCGCGCGGGTTGGTGAGGCGGTCGAGGACGGCCTCGGCGACGATCTCGGCGGTGCTGGGCTCGGGCTTGGGGAGCCATGCGCTGGGAGACTGCGGAGGTGCGGCGGGCTCGCGATCGGTGTCATAGAGGACCGTGGTTATGTCAACCCCGGATACCCCGTCGACGAGGGCGTGGTGGCTCTTCCCGACGACCGCGAAGCGATCGCCCTCTAGGCCGTCGACCAGCCACAGCTCCCACAGCGGCTTGGAGCGGTCGAGCGCCTGGGAGAAGACCCGCGCGGCGAGGATGCGCAGCTGCTCCTCGCTGCCCGGCTCGGGGAGGGCGGTCTGGCGGACGTGGTACTCGAGGTTGAGGTGGGGGTCGTCCTCCCACACGGGCCGGCTGAGCCCGAAGGGAATGAAGCGGAGCTTCTGGCGAAATCGCGGGACGAGGTGCAGGCGCGAGTCGATGTGGTCGCGGAACTCGTCGTACTCGGGCGTCGGCCCCTCGAAGATCGTGGTCGAGGCGACGTGCATGTGGGCGCCGCCCTGCTCGAGGTGGAGGAAGGAAGCGTCGAGTCCTGACAGGCGGTCGCCCACGCGGGTCAATGTTTGCAGAAGCGCAAACTCCGTCGCGGAGTGGCTATCACGAGGGAAGTTTTGCTCGGTGCAGGGATTTGCGGTCGCGTCGAGTCGCGTCGGGTCGCTCAGCCCGTGTCTCACTGGCGAACCATTGGCGAACGGGATTCCTCAGACGCCGTGAATCAAATCCCCCTTTACCCTCGGATGCCCCGCGAGATCCGCGGCAGCGGCAGCGCGAGGAGGAGCGGTGAGCGCCCTACTCCCGCAGCCCGGCGGCTTCGAGGGCCTACCGCTTCTTCAGGTTGACGTTCTTGCTGTCGGTGTTCGACGCGCCAAGCTCGGGCGTGTAGGTGACCTCGGCCTCGACCTTGCCCTTGCCCTTGCGGTTCAGCTTCCGCTTCGCCTTGCCTTGGGGCTTGATCGCGAGCTTCTCGTCGCCCGCCGCGTCGGCCTCCTTCTCCGTCCCCTTGACCTTGTCGGTCTCGGTCAGCGCCAGATCGCCGGGGCCCGGCACCTCCACCGTCAGCTTCGCCGTTCCCTTGCGCTTGTTCTTCTTCACCTTGCCGAAGCTGAACTCGTTCGAGGGCGTGCCGAACCCGGGGGAGCCGCCGCCACCGCCACCACCGCCGCCACCGCCGCATGGGCCCTGGGTGGTGGTGTCGGTCGGACACTCATCCTGGGTCTCGTCTCCGAAGCCGTCGGCGTCGGCATCGGGCTCGAGGACGGCGGAGAGGTTGAGGAGAATCCCCTTGTTACCGCCGGTAATAACCTTGGGATCGCCGGGAGCGGGATCACTGCCGCCCAGGAAGAACTGGCGGTCATCGCTGGTGCCTTGGTGAAGGCATCCCGTTCTCGCCTCGGACCGCATTCCGAGCCAGTCGCCCGCGCTGACCGGGATTCGGGTGAGGTAGGTGGTCTCGACGCTCGGCGTGAAGGTCTCAACGCCGCTCCTGCCGCGGAGGACCACGAAGTTGGTCGCGGGGACCGGTACGTGAATGAGGTCCGGGTCCCAGACCTGAAGGCGCCCGCTTCCCGCCGGGGGCGTTTTGTCGGGCAGGTCCGGCTGCTTGACGAAGATCCCCCTGTGCGACCACCTGGTGATCACGCCGGGACTCGGCACGGTGTAGGGGACCGAGGGCGAGGCGCCGAGGTCGTGCTGTACGTAGCTCTGCACGTCGCAGGCCGAGGGATTTACGGGCGAGACCTGTCCCAGCTGGATGGCGGCGCCCGCCGTGCCCGGAAACACCGACAACCACATGGACACAGCGGAGGCTGCGACAGCCGTCGCGATCACCGCCATCAGCCGAGTCCTGAGCCTCGCCCATCGCTTACCGATGTCGTCCTCCCTTCCCTGGGCGGGCGCACGCTCGACGAGGCCCTACCCCTGTACCGGTACGGGCGGCAGGGTACACCGCTGCGGCGCGTCGTGATGGAACGGCGCGATGCGAGGACGAGCGAGCCCGGAGACGGCGAGGCGCACCATCGAGCGCCAGCCTATGACCTCGCGCGACCCGTGTGAGCCCGTGCAGCGAGATCCCACCTAACGACGTACCTCGGAGAGCAGGCACCGAGACGCTTACGAAAGTCAGTCGCGGCTACGGCTCGACGATCACGCAACAGGCAGCGAGTGCGGCGCCCACGTTCTCGGAGACAGGCCACGCTCGGGCGCACGGACCCGAGACCGCAAGCCGAGGCGCGTATGCGCGAGGGCCTACCTTCGCACGCACGCGCGCACCGCCCCGCAGCCGCGAGGCAGGGCTCGCCGTTCGCCAGTCGTTCGCCGGTCCGCCCCCCGCGCATGTCGCGAGCGTGCGTGTCGGTACGCCTGACGGCCCGGGCTCAGGCACGCGGACAGATGAGCTCGATCACCCTCGACCGCTACGGGCACCTGATGCCGGGATCCGAGGAGGAGGAGGCCGCGAGCCTGCTCGACCAGTACCTCGCGGTGCAGCGCGAGCGCGCTGAGGACGCCGCTCGCGGAGCCGGCGCCGACACAGCGCGTGTCTGACTGGCGAACGAGCTGGCGAACGAGCCACTATCGAATCGACAGTCTTGCACTAGCGAGCCGATTGCTCGCGCGCTTCGCGGATGCGCAAAGACTGTGATCGGAGTCACACACACCTTGCACCGGCGCACCTACCTTGCCCCATTCAATCAGCCTGCCGAGCCGCCTCGGGATCAACGGGGCGGACGGGGGACCCAAAACCAAACGCCAAGTTCGCAAGCGAACTTGGCGGTGACCGGTGGGTTCGCGAGCCACCTTTTCGGTGGTCATCGGGTTCCAAGCGAACTTGCCGGTGGCGGGGGCGAATCGGTCGGTGATCCGCCTGTAGCGGGTGAGGCATGACCACCAAGGAGGTGCGCATGCCGCACACGCGAGCCCGTCAGCTAACCCCGTAGGCGGGAACCGAACAAGCGAAGGGGGCAACCCAGTTGCGACGTTTCCGACGCCGCAGGCGACGGCTGGCGGCACTAGTGCTGCTGCCGCTCGCCACGACAGCGGCGACAACCAGCATCGCGCTTGCGGCAACGGCATCCGCGCCCACGGCGCAGATCGGGGCGAGCGATGGAACGGTCCGGTACGGGGACAAGGTGCGTCTCTCGGGCGCGGTGCCCGGGGTGTCCGGGGTGGAGGTCGAGATCGCGTTCCAGCGCGACGGCAGCACCGCGTGGCGCTCGGTGCACCGGACCAGCACAGACCCGGCCGGCTCGTACGAGGCGAACCTCAAGCCCCAGGCGAGCGGCTCGTATCGCGCCCAGGCCGCCGGCGGGACGCCGTCCCAGCCGGTCCCCGTGCGCGTCCGCTCGCTGACGAAGCTGCGGATCAGGCGGCACGTCGTGGTCGGCGACAGGGTCGGGATCAAGGGCCGGGTGCTGCCCGCCGGGACGGGGCGCCGGGTGAGGATCAGCCTCCCCGGATCGGACGAGCGGACGAAGACGCGCTCGGGCGGTCGCTTCAAGGAGACGTGGCGGCCGCGGAGCACCGGGCGGAGCAGGGTCCGTGCGATCGCCGAGGGCGACGCGGTCGCAGCCGGCAGCCGCTCCGGCGCACGGCGCGTGACCGTCTACCGGCCGGCGAGCGCGTCCTGGTACGGGCCCGGCCTGTACGGGAACCGCACGGCGTGCGGTCAGACCCTGTCGCCATCGACCGTGGGCGTCGCCCACAAGTCGATGCGGTGCGGGACCAAGCTCACGCTCCGCTATCGCGGCCGCTCGGTGAACGTGCGGGTGATCGACCGGGGGCCGTTCGTGGGCGGTCGCGAGTTCGACCTCACCGGCGCGACGAAGAACCGGCTCGGCTTCGGCAGCACGGGCACGGTTCTCAGCTCGCGGTAGTTACCCGAGGTCCAGCACCAGCGGCTGCGGACCGTCCGTAGCCGCTGGCGCCTCGACCTCGTCCGAGTCCTTCGGCCGCTTCAGCCCGGCGACCCCGACGCCGAGCAGGCGGACCGGCGCGTCGAGCTCGAAGCGGTCGAGCAGCTCCCCGGCGACGGCGCGGATCGTCGCCGGATCGCCGGTCGGCTCGGGAAGCGAGCGCGAGCGCGTGTGGGTGCGGAAGGGGCGGAGGCGGATCTTCAGAGTCACCGTCCGGCCGGCGTAGCCGTCCCGGGTGAGGCGCTCGCCGACCTGTTGCGCGAGGCGGTCGAGCGTCTCGCGCAGCTCGGCGCGATCGGAGACGTCCTCGGGAAAGGTGGTCTCGCGGCTCTCCGACTTCGGCGCCCGCTCGGTGACGACGGGGCGGTCGTCGTGGCCGTTCGCCGTCTCTCGCAGCGAGCGCCCCAGCCGGGGGCCGAACGTCCCCTCCAGCTCGGAATCGGGAGCCTCCGCCAGCTCGCGCACCGTGCGGATGCCGATCGCCGCGAGGCGCTCCTTGGTCCGCGGGCCGACGCCGGGCAGAAGCGAGGCCGGGCGGCCTCCGACCGCCTCGAGCATCCGCTCGCGCGCCAGCACGCAGAGGCCGTCGGGCTTCTCGAGGTCGGACGCAATCTTCGCGAGCAGCTTGTTGGGCCCGATCCCGACCGAGCAGGTGAGCTTCGTCTCCGCCCGCATGCGCTGCTTCAGCTCACGCGCCCTCGCCTTCGGCGCCGGCGAGTCCGAGAGATCGAGGTAGGCCTCGTCGAGCCCCCCGACCTCCACCCGGTCGCTGTACGTGCGAAGGATCTCCATCACCCGGCGTGATCCGCGCCGGTAGAGCTCGATGTCGCTCGGTATCAGGACGGCGTTGGGGCAGCGGCGGTGGGCGACCGCGAGGGGAAGGGCGGAGTGCACGCCGTGCTTGCGCGCCTCGTATGAGGCGGTCATCACGACGCCGCGAGCGTGGGGATCGGTCCCGGTGGCGACGATCACAGGCTTGCCGCACAGCTCGGGGTGGCGCAGCAGCTCGATGGCGACGAAGAAGGCGTCCATGTCGACGTGCGCGATCGTGCGGCCCATGTATCGATCGTAGGCGGGATCCAGGACGCTCTCGCTAGGGTTTGCGTGTGAGCTCCTCGGCGAAGAACCTCGAGGCGATCTCCCAGGCGATCGACCACCACAACCGCAGCTGCCCCTTTCCGGCTGCGGAGGTGCGGATGAACCCGTACGAAGTCGAGCGGCTCGGGTGGGAGGAGATCCGCGGGCTGCCGATCGTCCCGGATCCCGCGATCGGGACCGGCCGCTTCCGGATCGTCTGCTCGCGCGAGGGCGATGGGGGAGAGCTCGAGGAGACCGAGGCGATCGGCGAGCCGGTCGAGGTCCCGGCCGCGCCGAGCACGACCGAGCGTTAGACGTCGTCGAAGAAGTTGAGCCCGAAGCGGTCGAGGAACTTCTGCGCCTCGATGTTGAGCTGGAAGAGCTCCCCCGTGTACACGAGCACGCCCATCACGATCAGGATCGCGCCGCCGGCGCCGATGATCGCCGCGTAGTGGCGCTTGACCGCGTCGAACGCGGTCGTCATCCGGGTGAAGGCGAGGGCGGTGAGGAGGAAGGGGATCGCGAGGCCGGCGGAGTAGACGCCGAGCAGGAAGGCGCCGTGGCCCGCGGACTCCGAGAGCGCCGCGGCGCTGAGGATCGCCGCGAGCGTGGGTCCGATGCAGGGCGTCCACGCGATCGCGAACGCCGCGCCGGCGACGAGCGGGCCCCCCCGGCCGGCGCGCACCATCAGCGCCTCGACGTGCCACTCGCGGTTCAGCCTCGGGAGGAAGGCGGAGGCCACGAACAGGATGCCCATCGCGATGATCACGACGCCCGCGACCTTGTTCAGCAGCTCGCGGTTCTCCCGCAGGAGGTCACCGACGCCTGTCGCGGTGACGCCAAGGGCGATGAAGATCACCGAGAAGCTGGCGATGAACAGCAGGCTCGGGGCCAGGACCTGGCGCCAGCTGGCCTTCTCGAGGTCCGCCGCCGCGACCCCGGTGACGGCGGAGAGGTAGCCCGGGACGAGCGGCAGCACGCAGGGAGAGAGAAACGAGACGAGGCCGGCCCCGAGCGCGGCAAGGATGCCCACCCCGGCCGCGGGGTCGGTCTCCATCGCTCAGGTCAGCGCGGCCGCGAGGCGCCGGCGGTGCTCGCGGGAGAGCGGGTGGTCCGCCCCCAACTCGGTGAAGATCGCGACCATCACCCTGCGGATCTGGTCCCTGCGCTCGGGGTCGTCCGCCCCCGAGAGCGCCTCCTGGAGCGCCTCCAGGGCCCTCTGATGCTCTCCCTCGTCCCACGCCCGGAACGCGTCCTCGAGCCCGCCGCTGCCCGCTGTGGCGCCGTTCCCGTCCGCTGACGCGAGACGCGCCCGCGCGGCGAGCCCCTCGGCGAGGAAGTCACCGTGGAAGCCGTCCAGGAGCTCGAGCGCCTCCTCGGCGTCGCCGCGCTCGAGCAACAGCCGTCCGAGCCGCTGTGCGGCCGCGACGTGCCGGGGGTCGGTCTCCAGCGCCCTGCGCAGCGACTCCTCGTCGCCCGATTCGACGAGCCGGTCGGCGGGGGAGGGGACGAGAGCGTCGAAGAAGCGCTCCACCTGCGCCG
>JBOGZH010000072.1:0-8001 GCA_050697095.1 Solirubrobacterales bacterium | reverse complement strand
CTCCCGGAAGGCCACCTCCCCCTCGCGCTCGAAGAACAACGCGATCGACTCGCCGAGCTCCGCCTGGATCAGCTCGTCTGCGTCCTCGGCCGTCTCCCCGAGCTCCGCGGCGGCTCCCCGAGCCGCCTCCGACTTGCCGGCGCCCATGAAGCCGACGAACGCGATCGCTACCTCCGCCATCCGATCCGTTCCTTGTACGCGGCGAGGGCGACGAGAACGTCGTCGACGTGATCCCCGCCGAGCTTCTCCCGGTAGCAGCGCGCGAGCGCGAGCGCGACCATCGCCTCCGCGACCACGCCCGCGGCGGGCACGGTGGTCGAGTCGGTCCGCTCACGGAGCGCCTCGGCGGGCGCCTTGGTCTCCGTGTCGACGCTGCGCAACGGCTGGGTGAGGGTGGAGAGCGGCTTCATCGCGGCCCGCACGACGAGCGGCTCGCCGTTCGACATCCCGCCCTCGAGGCCACCGGCGCGGTTGGTCTCGCGCAGCCATCCCTGCTCCTCCGACCAGAAGATCTCGTCGTGCGCCTCCGAGCCGGGACGGCCGGCGATCTCCCACGCCTCGCCGAGCGCCACGCCCTTGATCGCCTGAATCGAGACGACCGCCTGCGCGAGGCGCGCGTCGAGGCGATCCTCCCACGAGACGTGCGAGCCGAGCCCGGGAACGAGCCCGAAGGCGATCACCTCGAAGGTCCCGCCGAGGGTCTCGTTCTCCTTTCGGAGCCGGTCGATCTCCTCGACCATCGCCGCGGCAGCCTCGGCGTCGAGGCAGCGGACGGGCGACCCGTCCACCCCGGCGAAGTCCTCCGGCCCCAGCTCGGTCGGCTCGGAGGCCCGAACGCTTCCGATCTGGAGCACGTGGCTGTGGACGCTGACCCCTACCGCCCCGAGGAACGCCTTCGCGAGCGCGCCGGCCGCTACCCGGGCCGCCGTCTCGCGGGCGCTGGCGCGCTCGAGCACGTTTCGCACGTCGGTGTGGCCGAACTTCAGCAGCCCCGCGAGGTCCGCGTGCCCCGGCCGCGGGGTATGCACCTCGTCGATCTCCGCGTTCACCGGCCACGGGTCCATCCGCTCCTCCCAGTTCGGGTAGTCGCGGTTCGCGACCAGAACCGCAACCGGGCTTCCCAGCGTGCGACCGTGCCGAACGCCGGAGCGGATCTCGACCGCGTCGCGCTCGATCTTCATCCGCCCGCCACGCCCGTGGCCGAGCTGGCGCCGCGCCATGTCGCGATCGAGCGCCTGGCGGTCGAGCTCCAGGCCGGCGGGCAGGCCCTCGACGATCGCCACGAGGCCCGGCCCGTGCGATTCGCCCGCTGTCGTAAAGCGGAGGTCCATCGCGCACCTAGGCTATCGGCGCATAGTGGGGCGAATTCCCTCCGCCCCGGACCTCATGCTTGATTGATGGCCGCGATCTCGCTCGGATTGGCGTTCGTGTCCGTCCTCGTGACGGTGACCGTGACCGATCTCGAGCGGAGGGTGATCCCCAACGCGATCCTCGCCGCGGGCACCGTGGTGGGGCTCGCGATCATCGTGGTGGCCGACCCCGGGAGCCTCCCCGGGCGTGCCGTCGCCGCCGCGGCGGCGGGCGGGTTCCTCCTCCTCGGCGCGGTCGGCCGCCGGGAGGGGATGGGAATGGGCGACGTGAAGCTCGCCGCGGTGATGGGGCTCTACCTCGGGGCCGCGGTCGGCCCGGCGCTGGCCGTTGCGTTCGCGGCCGGATCGCTCGCCGGGCTCGGCCTGCTGCTCCGCCATGGGACCGCCGCCCGCACCCGGGCGCTCCCCTTCGGCCCCTGCCTGTCGCTGGGCGGAGTCGTCGGGCTGTGGAAGGGTGAGGAGATGGTCGATTGGTACCTCGGGGCGTTTCTCGCGGGCTAGGTCGGTCCACTAATTTGGGGAGATGGCCGCGCGCAGGCTGCTGCTGCTGATGCTCGTGCTGCTCGCCGTGTCCTCGCTCGCCGCGGCGCTGGTGCCCCAGTCCGAGCGCGAGGAGGGCTCGGGGACGGGCCCGGCGGGGACCGACACCGGGCCCTCTCGACCCCAGAAGGCCTCGGGTGGGCGCCTGGTGGAGGAGACCATCGACGCCCAAGCCCGGCGGCCGCGGTCGATTCGGCTGCACGGAGGCGACGGGCTGGCGCTCACCGTCCGCTCGCGTGCCCCCGATCAGGTCGAGATCCCCGCGTTCGGCCTGCTCGAGCACGTGGCCAGGGGTGATCCCGCGCGCTTCGATCTTCTTCCTGCTCGGAACGGCGCCTTCGTGGTGAGGGTGATCGAGCCGAGGCGGGTGATCGGCAGGATCGTCGTTCGAGCCGAGCGCAGGGGCCCCAACCGGCAGGGCTAGGCAGGGCCGGAGCTACTCGCCGGCCGCCCCGACGGAGATCTCGAAGCCCACGACCCGTCCCCCCGCGATCCGCGCCGCCAGCGTCGGCGTCGGCTCCTCCACGCCCACCGTCGAGGGTCGCTCGACGAGGGTGAACAGCTCGCCCTCGGGGAAATCCGTCGAGAACGTGGTCTCCTCGGCGCGCTGCATGTCCGGGTACTGCTTGCGGAGCTCTTCCTCGGTGATGTCGATCGTCGCGTCCTGGGGGGTCTGCCATCCGGCCTGCCTCGCCTCGAGTCCCACGACTCGGGCGCTGCCCACCCGCCCCTCGGGCCCGCAGGGGTCGAGGCCGCCGAGGTTGGCGAAGTCGATCTCCAGCCCAAGGTCCTCCCAGCTCACCGGACACACCTCGCCCTGCGAGGAGTACGTGGAGGGCGGCCCGAACAGCCCGATCGCGTCCGGGAAGCTGCCCCCCTGGAGGTCGAACCCCGCCAGCGAAACCGCTTCCGAGTCCGCGAGAGCGATCGTCCGACCGCGCGGGCCGCTCTCGGGCTTGTAGGTGAACTGCTCGCCGTCCCAGCGCACCTCGCCCTCCCGAGCGCCGGACGGACAGCAGACCGGATCGCCCTCGGCGAACCCGGTCGACGTCTCCCGGACGAGCTCGCCCTCGATCTCCACCTGCGCACCCGGGACGTGCGTGCGAATCAGCGCCGGGCTCAACTTTCCGCCCTCCGCCCGGTAGATCGCCCATGGAAGAGGCACGTCGGTTCCCTGCTCCACCGCGACGTCGCGCTCGAGCAGCTGCACCACCATCTCCTCGACCCCGTCGCCGGTGAGATCGGCGCAGCCGACGATCTTGGCGTCGTAGATCTCGAACACGGTGCTCAGCGGCGGCACCGTGCCCAGACCCCGGACCTCGTGCGCGAAGCGGTCCGCGTTGACGGCGTTGTCGGCCGCGCGGTCGTTGCACGGCAGCGTCACCTCCGAGCTCCCCGGCTCCTCTTCGTCACCCGACTCCACCGCCAGGTAGACGATCTCGCCGAGGATCGCGACGGCCACCACGGCGCTCACGATCAGCGCCCACCCCGGGAGGCGCCCGAGCGACGATCTGGCGGCATTGAGGAGTTTGCGGACTCGGTCCACAGGCAAAGCATTGCGATCCGCCGCGACTAATGTGCCTGTGGAGGCTTCTGGGAATGTGCCGCCGCGCGCATCACGTCGAGCGGAGGGTCGATCCCGGTCCAGATCCGAAACGAGGCGGCGCCCTGGCGGACGAGGACCTCGAGCCCGTCGACCACGGTCGCCCCCCGCTCTCGGGCGGTCCGGGCCAGCTCGGTCTCGGTCGAGCCATACACGAGGTCGACGACGACCTGCCCCCGATGGAAGCCGTCGGGGGTGAGGCGCAGCGCCTCGAGGTCCGAGCCGGGCTGCGACTCTCCGGCGGGCGACTCCATCCCCACGGAGGTGCAGTTGACCACGACGTCGTAGGCGCCCGACGGCAGCTCACCCTCGACCTTCAGCGCGGAGGCCCCCAGCGCGGCGGCAAGCTCGCTCGCGCGCCCGGCGGTCCGGTTCCAGACCTCGACTCGCGCCCCCTCGCGGAGCAGGGCCCACACGATCGCACGCGCCGACCCGCCCGCTCCGAGGACGAGCGCGCGGAGGTCGTCCGGCGAGGACGAAAGCGCGGCGAGGAAGCCCGGCGCGTCGGTGTTGTCGGCCGCGATCGCGCCGCCCTCGAAGCTGAGCGTGTTGGCGGATCCGATCTCGCCCGCAGCATCGGAGGCGCTGTCCGCGAGCGCGAGCGCCGCGTGCTTGTGCGGCACGGTGACGTTCGCGCCCACGAAGCCCTGCGACGGGAGCGCGACGACGCGCTCGGTGAAATCGTCCGGGGTCAGGTCGATCGCCTCGTAGACCCATTGATCGGCGAGATCGAGCGCCGCGAGGGCGGCGTTGTGGATCGCAGGCGAGCGGGAGTGCGTGATCGGGTGGCCGATCACCGCCAGGCGGCGGCGCTCGCCCGCCACTAGATCACTGATTCCTAATCGCCGAACGCGGCGATTGGAGGAGTAGGGGCAAAGGAAAGGCCGTCGAAGGTCGGCGTTGAGTTCTGTCCAATGTCGACCACCCGGAGGTGGCCACATGACCGCCGACCTCGACGACCTTCTGAGCGCACTTTACGTGTTCGCCGACGATTTCCTGCCCAAGCGAGATCCCTCTCGCCCGGGGCGCAAGCCAAGGATCAGCGACGCGGAGGTGATCTGCCTGGCCGTCGCCCAGGTGCTGCTCGACTGCCCCAAGGAGCGACGCTTCCTGCGCTCTGCCAAGCGCAGGCTCGGCCATCTTTTCCCCTACATCCCCGGGCAGTCGGGCTTCAACAAGCGCGTGCGGGGGCTGGCCCCGCAGATCGTCACCCTGCTCGGCTACCTGGCCCGGATCTCCCCCTCCTGGTGTGATGGGTTGCGGCTCATCGACGCCACCCCGGTGCCTTGCGGGCAGTCGCGCGAGACCGTGAAGCGCTCGGAGCTCAGCGGCCACGCCGCCTACGGCTACTGCGCTGCGCACTCGCGCCACTTCTGGGGCTTCAAGCTCTATCTGCTCTGCGCCCCCGATGGGATGCCGATCGCCTTCGAGCTCGCGCCGGCCAACGCGCCCGAGCGCGAGGTCGTCGCCGAGCTGCTCGAGCGCGTCGAGCTGGAGGGCTACACCGTGATCGGCGACAAGGGGCTCTCGGGCGCGGAGATCGAGGAGCTGGTCGCGCTCTTGGGCGGGACCTTCCTGCGCCCCGATCGCCGTGACGAGGCGCCGCGGTTCGGCAACCTGGGCGGCGTCCGGCAGTGGATCGAGGCGATCTTCGACCAGCTCAAGGACCAGCTCTCGCTGGAGCGCCACGGCGCCCACACGATCGCGGGCCTCTGCGCCCGGGTCGCCCAGAGACTGCTCGCCCTCGGTGCCTGCGTCTGGCACAACTGGGGGATCGGTGAACCCGGCCGCAGCCTGGTCGCCTATGACCATTGAGTCCGGCGAATGGGAATCACTCATCTAGGTCGGTGTGGTCCTCGGCGAAACGGATGCCTACGCGCTGACCGTTGGCCGGTTCAACCAAGCGCAGGGTAATCATGTCCCGCCCGTTGCCAAGCTCGGATGCCCGGATGTAGTAGCAGGCGTCGCTCGTCCGGTCGTACACCGCCATCCAGTCGATCGTGGCTGCGGTATAGCGCTTAATCGCGCGGACTTTGCCGTTCGTAAGGGAGTTCGATCGGCATTGCACGTTGATGACACGGCCGTTTGATTCCACGTACTTCACTTGGACGCGCTCTAGCGCTCCATCTCGCTCGATCACCAGGTCGTAATCAGACTCCTCACCAAAGGGAATCGCGATCTTGCATCCGCGACGGCGCAGGTCGCACGCGACCATCAGCTCGGCGAGATCCCCTTTCTCCTTTCGCGTTGGCTCCGGCATCGGCTTGCGGTCCTCCCAGACCGTAAGCCGCCACGGGTGACCGAACAAGACGCGGATGTCACGCCTTCGTGTCTCCTGCCGTAGGTCTCGCCAGGGGGCGCCCGCGCGCCGCCGCCGAACCACGCCGCGGGCCGGGGGCGCACAACCTCCTCATGCTCGGCAATCCGAGCAGTACGGCTACTCGAGGCGGGGGCTGTCTAACGTCAGCCGACGCACGAGGGGATCGTACGCCTCCGGGGTGATCGCCGGCGCCGGCAGCCCGCGCTCCGAGCCCTGGAGGTCGAGCATCCAACCCTATTCCGCTAGGTTCGGCCAGTGTCTGCTTCAGACGCGTCGACCCCGATCGTGCTCGTCGCTCGCAAGCTCCTGCCGGCGGGCCTCGACCGGCTGGCGGCGAGCTGCGAGATCAGGGCGGGCGGGTTGGATGTGGGGTCCGAGCGCCTACGCGAGCTCGCCCGCGGGGTCGACGCGATCGTCGCCGACCCCACGGTGGCCGTCGACGAGGCGTTGCTCGAGGCGGCCGGGCCGCAGCTCAGGGTGGTGGCCAACTTCGCCGTCGGCTACGACGGCATCGACCTGGATGCGTGCCGCCGCCGCGGGATCGCGGTCACCAACACCCCTGACGTGCTCACGAACGCGACCGCCGAACTGGCGCTGGCGCTCACTCTCGCCGCGGCGAGGCACATGAGCGAGGCGGAGTCCGACCTGCGGGCGGGACGGTGGACCGGGTGGGACCCCGGCGCCCACCTCGGGCTCGAGCTGAGCGGCGCCACGTTCGCCGTCGTCGGGCTGGGCAGGATCGGGCGGCGCTATGCGGAGCTGGTCCGTCCCGCGGCGGGGGAGATCCTCTATGTCGCGCGGCGACCGAAGCCGGACGCCGAGAGCGATCTGGGGGTGGCCTGGGTCACCCTGGGCGAGGCGCTCGAGCGCGCCGACGTGGTCAGCCTGCACGTGCCGGCGAGCGAGGAGACGACGCATCTGATCGGGCCACCGGAGCTCGCGGCGATGAGGGGCTCGGCGATCCTCGTCAACACGGCCCGTGGCTCCCTCGTGGACGCGGCGGCGCTCGCCGAGGCGCTGCGGGAGGGATCGATCGGCGCCGCCGGGCTCGACGTCCACGAGCACGAGCCACACGTTGCGGAGGAGCTCCTAGCCGCCCCTCGCTGCGTGCTGCTTCCGCACATCGGCTCCGCCACGGTCCGCTCCCGGGAGGGAATGGCTTCCCTGGTTGCGGACAACGTGCTCGCCGCCCTCCGCGGCGCCGATCCGCCCAACCGGGTCGCGTAGCGCGGCGCCGCCGGGAGGGTCGGCTACCCGGTGCCGTCGAGCTCGCGCAGGAACCCGGTGACGATCCCTTACACCCCCGTGGGGTCGAGGACCACCGCCCAGTGGCCGCCCCGGATGTCGTAGCTGAGCGTGACCGCGCCTGTGTCGAGCTCTGGCATCCCGAACCTGACGATATTGTCCCCGCCGTCGATGGAGGGCTCGACCAACAGCGATCTCGGCGGGCTGCGGTCCAAGCTTGACGGCGATCTCGTGCGGCCCGAGGACGCGGGCTGGAACGAGGCGCGGCAGGCGTGGAACCTCGCCATCGACCAGCATCCGAAGGCTGTCGCATACGTGGCGGGCCCCGAGGACGTCGCGTCCGTCGTGACCTTCGCGGGCGAGCACGGGCTCGGCGTCGTCACCCAGGGGACGGGGCACGGCGCGGGGTCGCTCGAGTGGGCCGACGACGTCCTCCTGGTGAAGACCGAGCGCCTGAACGGGATAGAGGTCGACCCCGACGGACAGCGGGCGCGCGTCGAGGCGGGCGTGCTGTGGCGGGACGCCCTCGACGCCGCCCAGGACCACGGCCTGGCGGGGCTCACCGGCTCCTCGCCCGACGTCGGCGTGGTCGGGTACACGATCGGGGGCGGCGTCGGCTGGCTCGGCCGCCGGTACGGCCTCGCGTGCAACAGCGTCCACGCGATCGAGCTCGTCACCGCGGATGGGGAGCAGCGCCGGGTCGACGCCGGTGCCGAGCCGGAGCTCTTCTGGGCGCTGCGCGGGGGCGGGGGTGGCTTCGGGGTGGTTACCGCGATCGAGATCGGGCTCTATCCGATCTCAGAGGTCTACGCCGGCAACCTGATCTTCGCCGGCGAGGACGGGCGCGAGGTCTTCCAGCGCTACCGCGAGTGGGCCGCCGGGGCTCCCGACGAAGTGACCTCGATCGCGAGGTTCCTCCACCC
>JBOGZH010000071.1:0-10556 GCA_050697095.1 Solirubrobacterales bacterium | reverse complement strand
GCCCTGAACCGCCTCCTCGACACGGTCGTCGGGCTGGCGATCATCGCGTTCTTCCTCGCCCTGCTCCCGGAGACGCCGCGCGGCCGCCGGGAGCCGGCGCCGGCCGAGGGATAGATCTCGGTCGCCGCGCCGCGCGGCGACGATATCGTCCCGCCCGAGCATGGACTTCACCCTCACCGACGAGCAGAGCGACTTCGTCGCTGCGATCCAGGACTTCTGCCGGCGCGAGTGCGGGACGAGCGAGCAGCGCGCCGAGCTGACCAACGGCTACGCCGAGCTGCACTCCGAGGCCCTGTACCACAAGATGGCCGAGCTCGGGTGGCTCGGCGTCACCATCCCCGAGCAGTACGGCGGCTCGAACGGCGGGATGCTCGACGCGTCGCTGTTCATGGAGGAGTCATCGCGCGGGCTGGCGCCGATCGGCGGCTACGCCACCACCCTGATCGTCGCCGGCGCCACGCAGCGCTTCGGGACCGAGGAGCAGAAGCGCGACATCCTCGGCGGGATCGCCTCCGGCACCGTCGAGGCGATCGCGATGACCGAGCCCGAGGCCGGCTCCGACGTCGGCGCGCTCGCGACCGAGGCGAAGCGCGTCAACGGCGGGTTCGTGATCAACGGCCAGAAGGTGTTCTGCTCCAACGCGCGGATCGCCGCCCACATCCTCGTCGTGTGCCGGACGACGAAGGGCGAGGACAAGCACGAGGGCCTGTCGATGATCTTCGTCCCCACCGACGCCGGCGGCCTGCGCGTGGACCCGATCGAGACGATGGGCGGGCGCGAGACAGCGCACCTGTACTTCACCGACTGCGAGGCCCCCGCCGAGGCGGTGCTGGGCGAGGTCGACCGAGGCTGGACGCAGCTGATGGCGGGGCTCAACGTCGAGCGCCTGATCCTCGCCGCGACGATGCTCGGCACCGCTCGGCGGGCGTTCGAGGACGCGCTCGCCTACGTCAAGGAGCGGCGCCAGTTCGGGCGCCCGATCGGCTCCTTCCAGGCGCTCCAGCACCGGCTCGCCGACATGGCGACCGAGATCGAGGCGGCCCGCCTGATGACCTACTGGGTCGCCGCCAGGGTCGACGAGGACCCCGACCGCATGCTTCCCCGCGAGGCCTCGATGGTGAAGCTCTACGTGACCGAGCGCGCGAAGCGGATCGCGCTCGAGGGTATGCAGATGATGGGCGGCTACGGATACTCATCCGAGTACGACATGGAGCGCCTCGTCCGCGCCACGCTCGTCTCAACCATCTACGGGGGCACCTCGGAGATCCAGCGCAACATCATCGCGAAGACGCTGGGGCTGTAGGCAGGACCTCACCCGGGCGGCGGGGACGCCGCGCGGGAACACACGCGGGCTCCGAGCGGGAAGCCGCGGCCGAAGGTGCTCGTAGACTCAATGGCTGTGATGGACATGAACCAGAAGGTCGCCCGCGCGGCACTCGAGGAGGCCGGCGCCCGCTTCGCTTACCTGTTCGGCTCCCGCGCCACGGGTGAGGAGCGGCAGGGGAGCGACGCCGACGTCGCGGTGATGCCGGCCGGCGAGCTGAGCCTGCTCGAGCAGGGCCGGCTCGCCGATAGGCTCGCCGGGGCGCTCGGCGTCCCCGATGTGGATCTCGTCCTGCTGGATCGCGTCAGTCTCGAGCTACGGGGCCGGGTCGTGCAGGCGGGCCGTCTGATCTTCTCGGCGGACGAGCCGTGCCGCGTGGCCTTCGAGGTGCGGACCCGCTCCGAGTACTTCGACTACCTGCCCACCCTTCAGGCACACACCCGCCGCTACCTGCGGCAGGTTGCGGAGCGGGGCCTGGCCGGCCAGACCTGATCCGTGGTCGATCCCGACCGAGTCCGGCAGCTCCTGGATGCCCTGTCCGATTACCGCACGAGCCTCGCGGAGCTCGCGGAGCTCCCCGCGGAGCGCTACGGGGGTCGAGACGCGATCGCTGGACGCTACCTGGTCCAGGTCTCGGCTCAGACCTGCATCGACCTCGCGAACCACGTGATCTCCTCGAGCGGGTGGCGCGTGCCCCGCGACTATGCCGACGCCTTCACAGTCCTCGAGGAGAACGCGGTCCTGGATGCGGGGCTGGCCGAGCGACTCCGGGCTCTCGCCCGCCTGCGGAACCTGCTCGTGCACGCCTACGGCGACGTGGACGATTCGCTCGTCCACACCTCGCTGCACGAGGACCTCGATGACCTCGACGCCTTCGCGCGGGCAATAGGGCGCCTCGTTGCAAAGGGCGAGTAGGGAGCCGCCACCAACAGGCGGCACCCCTGAGCGACTACCGTGACGGGAGTGATCACAGAGGACACGATCAGACATGCCGGGGAGCTGCTAGCCGAGGCTGCTCCCCCGCGGGCGAAGATCATCGTGTTCGGCTCGCATGCCCGTGGCGATGCCGGTGCGAGCGGCGACCTGGACTTGCTAGTCATCGAACCAGCTGTAGAGAACGGGGTCGAGGAGTCCGTCCGACTGCGACGGGTACTGCGCGGCCTCGGCGTGCCCGTCGACATCGTCGTAATCAGTGAGGATCTCGCCCGGCGCCGCGCGAAGGTACCCGGCACCATGGTCGACCGGGCCTTGCGCGAGGGACGGGTCGTTGCCGAGTCCTGAGCAGCTGTAGCGGTAGCTGCTGCGGTAGTCGACTGGACACGGGCAGCCCTGGCGCACGAGTCAGATGCGTAGCCCGCCACGAGGCGCCTCCAAGATCCAGCGCAACATCATCGCGAAGACGCTGGGGTTGTAGCTCCCGCCCGTGCGTATCGCTCGGGCCTGTAGCACGTGCGCTGCCGAGCTGCTCCCGTGCTATGACTCGCCACCGGTAGCCCAATCGGCTAGGGAAGCCGAAGCAAGGCGGTCGGCGCTTCGCTCTGCGCCCTGGCTCGACGTGATCGCTTGAGCACCACCAGACGAGGAAGACGCCTGCGGGTCCAGCTCTGGAGCTACAACTACGCGCCCGAGCCGACTGGGATCGGCCCGGTAAGCACAGCCCTCGCCGAGGGTCTCCGCGATATGGGTCACGTCGTGGAGGTCGTCTCCGCGCATCCCCACTACCCCGAGCCGAGGTGGGGAGCTCGGCGGATCCCGTACCGCGAATCGCGGAACGGGATCCGCGTACTTCGGCTGCCGCTCTGGGTCGGCAGGGCGACCGCAACACAACGCATCAGACAGGAACTGACGTTTACCTCGTCGGCTCTGGCGGCGCTCCCGTTCCTCGGCACCCCCGATGTGCTCGTGGCGGCGTCACCATCGTTCCCCGCCCTCTTCCCTGCCGTCCTCAGTTCCCGGATCAGACGGGTCCCGCTGGTCATTTGGTTGCACGACATCCTCCCTGAGGGGGCGATGGCAACCGGACTGGTGGGAAACGGCCCAGTGCTGCGCGCCTCTCGCTGGTTGGAGCGAACCGCGTACCGCACGGCCTCACGCATCGTGGTTCTGTCCGGATCCTTCCTCGACACCCTGCGCGCAAAGAACGTACGGGAGGACAAGCTCCAGCTCATCTATGACCCGGCCACGCTCCAGCCCTCGGAGCACGGCCATGGTCACCGTGAGGCCGGTGACGGGCGTCGAGTGATTTGCATGGGCAACATCGGGCACAGCCAGGGCCTTCCCCCGCTCGTCCGGGCCTTTGAACGGTCCGAGGAGATCCGGTCTGCGGGTGTGCAGCTGGTGGTCACCGGAACAGGCGTCGCCGAAGGCGACGTGAGGCGTCAGATCCGGTCTGACGCGGTGAAGATGCTCGGTCTGATCTCCGAGGAGGAACTCGATCGAGAGCTCCGCTTGGCGACCCTGGCACTCGTCAGCCAGGAGCACGAAGGAACGGAGTTCAACCTCCCCTCGAAGCTGATGAACTACATGGCCTACGGGCTGCCGATCATCGCGGCGGTCAATGCGCAGTCGGAGGTCGCGAGACTGGTCAGTGATTCAGGTTGCGGTTGGATCGCGGACAGCTCGAACCCCGAGATCTTCCCGCGCACGGTCGTTAAGGCGATGGGGGAATCGGAGGAGCTTCGCAGGCGTGGTCAGGCTGGACGCGGGTTCGCCTCGAAGCACTTTGGACGCGATGCCTTCGCCGCCAGGTTCGACTCGCTGCTGCTTGACGCGGTCCGCGAATAGCGGCGGTGGGACACCTCAGGCGGCCACGCGGGCGGCCAACCTGTCGTGAATCCACCGGTAGGTGGGCTCGAGGCCCTGTTCCAGGCTGATCGTTGGCTCCCAGCCGAGACGCTCCCGAATCAGGGCGTTGTCGCTGTTGCGGCCGCGCACACCTTGGGGGGCAGAGAGATCGTAGTGTCGCTTCACGCGGATGCCGGCGATTCGCTCCACGATGTCGATCAACTCGTTGATCGACACGAGCCAGCTCGAGCCCAGGTTCAGCGGCTCGGCGACATCCGAGTCCATGATCAAGCGAGTGCCGTGGAGGCAGTCGTCGATGTAGGCGAAGCTTCGGGTCTGCTCACCATCACCCCAGACCTCGATCTCGTGGCGGCCTGAGTGCTTCGCCGTTGCCACCTTGCGACAGATCGCCGCTGGGGCCTTCTCCCGGCCCCCCTCGAACGACCCGTGCGGACCATAGATGTTGTGATACCGCGCCACCCGGGTTTCAAGGCCGAAGTCCTCGCGGAAGTGTCGGCACATCCGCTCGCTGAATAGCTTCTCCCATCCGTAGCCGTCCTCCGGCAAGGAGGGATAGGCGTCGCTCTCCCGCAGGGGGCGCACGTCCGCGGAGTCCTGCTTGTCCGCCGCGTAGACGCACGCCGACGACGAGAAGAAATATCTGTCCACGCGCGCGTCGACCGCTGCCTCGAGCAAATGCGTGTTGATGAGAACGGAGAGCATGCACGCCGCCTTGTTGTGCTCGATGAACCCGATCCCTCCCATGTCGGCGGCCAAGTTATGGACGCGGCTCACCCCGGCAACAGCTTGCCTGCACGCTTCGAGGCGGCGAAGATCGAGGTTCAGGTTCTCTGCCTCGTCGAGCTCCTGATGCCACTCCTCCACCGGCTTGATGTCGACCGCGCGAACGTCCTCGCCGGCAGCGAGCAGAGCCCGCACGAGGTGGCCGCCGATGAATCCCCCGGCGCCTGTGACGAGCGTCTTTCCGCTCACTGCCTCAGGCCCGCGCCAGCAGGTCCGCGGACTTGTGTGGAAAGACCGTGCGGGTACCCACTACCCCACCGGCCGCGATTGCGCCTGATTCGCCGGAGCCGCTGCATAGGAGCGTGCGTATGCTAGCCCGTTGCCTGCTCGAGGCAGAGGACGACAGGGCGCGTGGCATCGGCGCGAGCTGGGTGAGCACGTCCGGCGGAACGTGGAGCGCCTGGTCCTCGCCGCGCCGACTGACCTTCTCTCCGGGAGTAGTCTGAGAAATGGCCACGGAGAAGGGAGGAGAGCTGAGATCGGGAGCGGGCTTGACAGCTGCGGGCACGAGCCGGTCCCCGGAGCGTGCGTCCCGAAGACGAACCGGCTGCCAGGCCACCGCGCCCACGCTGGCCGGCTTGGTGGCCCTCGTCGTCTTTCTTTTCGCATTCGGGGGAACCGCTCCCAAGAGCACGGTCGCGGCGAGCTCGAGCCCGAACGTGGTCGTCGTTATGACCGACGACCAGGACCAAGCCTCGATGCGTGTGATGTCCCAGGTTCGCCGACTGATCGGCGAGCGGGGGGCGACCTTCGCCAACAGCTTCGTGAACTTCTCAATGTGCTGCCCGTCGCGGGCCACATTCCTCACGGGTCAGTACGCGCACAACCACGGCGTGATGGACAACGTCCCGCCCGATGGAGGCTTCGACAAGCTCGACTCATCGAACACGCTTCCGGTGTGGCTGCAGCGCGCTGGCTACGCCACCGCTCACGTGGGTAAGTACCTCAACCGTTATGGCCAACGGGATCCGCTCCTCGTCCCGCCCGGTTGGAGCGAGTGGCATGCGAATGTGCGTGGCGGCGTCTACGACTACGACCTGAACGAGAACGGGACGCTGGTTCACTACGGATCCGGCCCCGAGGACTTCAAAGGCGACGTCCACACCCGCAACGCTGTCGAGTTCATCAACCGACGTGCAGATTCCGATCGCCCGTTCTTCTTGTCAGTGGGCTACACAGCTCCACACGAGTCTCCCGGTGATGAGATGTGCCCGGACATGGCCATCCCGGCTCCGCGGGACGTCGGCGCATTTGCGGATGAGCCACTGCCACGGCCCCCTTCGTTCAACGAGGCAGACGTCTCCGACAAACCGTTGAGACGCCCCCTGCTCAGTGAGTCCGATATCGAGTACATCACGGGCAGCTACCGATGCCGCCTCGAGTCGCTCCTGCACGTGGATGAGGGAGTAAACGAGATCGTCAGCGCACTGTCATCGGCTGGAAAGCTCGGCCAAACGTACGTGATCTTCACCTCGGACAACGGGTACTTCCACGGCGAGCACCGGATCAGGAAGGGAAAGATCCACCTTTACGAAGAGTCGATCCGCGTGCCGCTGTTGATCCGCGGTCCAGGCATCCCCCCTGGGGTGAAGATCAATGACCTTGTGATCAACGCCGATCTGGCCCCGACGATCGTCGATGTGACCGCCGCCGAGCCAACCTTGATCCAAGATGGACGCTCCCTGCTGGACCCGCTGCGGGGATCGGCGGCTGACCGCGATCTGCTGATCGAGACCCAGACGTACGCCGCGGTCCGCACCGAGCGGTACATCTTCGCAGAGCACGCTTCCGGGGCGAGGGAGCTCTACGACCTGGCTGCCGATCCCTACCAGCTCGAGAACCGGCGCGACGATCCTGAGTACGCGGTGATCAGGCAACTGCTTTCCGCCCGGCTCTCTGCGCTTCGCGACTGCGCCGGCGAGAGCTGCCTGGCCCCGCCGCCTCCTGAACCCCTTCCGCCGCCGGCATCTCTTCCGCCGCCGGCATCCCTTCCGCCATCGCCGGACGGCGTGGTCCAGCTCGAGCTCGCGGCAAAGCGAAAGCAGAAGGCCAAGAAGCTCACCGTGAAGGTCGGCTGCGGCGCCGTCGAGTGCGCCGTCGAGCTCGCCGGCAAGGGAAAGGTGCCGAAGCGCGCCGGGAGCGCCGCGGCCGCGGCCAGGGCAAAGAAGCTCGAGCTGAAGCCGAAGCGTGTGGAGGCCGCCGCCGGCGCCACCGAGACCGTGCGGCTGAAGTTCCGCAACAACCGCCGGACCGTCAAGCAGATCCAGCGGCTGCTGCACGGCCGCACGAAGGCCCACAAACGCGCCAAGATCGTGGTCGAGGCCACCGCAACCGGCGCCGGCGCCACCGACAGCGCTACGAAGAAGATCAAATTGCGGCGCTAAGCGGAAAGTCCGCCCTGGTCACCGGGGCCCAGCGCGGCATCGGCGCGGCGATCGCGCGACGGCTAGCGGGCGACGGAGCTCGCGTGTGGATCAACGCCGTCGAGGAGCTGGAGAGTGCCCGGGCGCTCGCCGAAGAGCTCGACGGCGGGCTCGTCGAGGCCGATGTCAGCGACCCCGACCAGGTGGCGCGCATGCTCGAGCACACCGGGCCGCTCGATGTGGTGGTCAACAACGCCGCAGACCAGACCCCTCAGCCGGTCCGGGAGGTCAATCGCAAGACCTGGGACCGCACGCTCGCCGTCAACCTCACGGGACCGCTGCTGGTCACCAGGGAAGCCGCGCGCTCGATGCCGTCCGGGGGCGCGATCGTCAACGTCGCCAGTGTCCACGCCTTCGTCGCCCTCCGAGGGGCGGCCGCCTACACCGCGAGCAAGGCGGCGCTCGCGATGTTGACAAGGCAGGCGGCGGTCGAGCTCGGCGAGCGGGGGATCAGGGTCAACGCCGTGGCCCCCGGGGCAATAGACGTCGAGGGAGAGGAGCGCCTGCGCCGCCCGGGCGGGCATCGGCGCTACCGCCAGCTCCCCCTGCGGCGCGCGGGAGCTCCCGAGGAGGTCGCCGCGGTGGTCGCGTTTCTGGCCTCCGACGATGCGTCCTACGTCACGGGCGCGGTGTGGGCAGTGGACGGTGGGCTGCTGGTTCGGGATCCGTGGTGAGCGGTATATGCTGCGAGCGAGGGATGGGCTGGCTCGCGAGGAATCCGGAGGTTGAGTGCACCGAGCTCGCAGACGGGGCGGTCGTGCTGAACATGGAGACGCGGCTCTATTACAGCCTCAACCAGGCCGGCCTGGAGCTGTGGAACGCGACCGACGGCGCGAACGGGCCCGAGCAGGTCGCTAAGCGCCTGACCGAAGCCTTCGAGATCGACGAGCAGGCGGCGCTCGGCGCGGTGTCGAGGTTCCTGCCCGAGCTCGAGCGCGAGCGGCTGGTGTTGGAGTCGGCCGAAGGGCCGGTCGCGCCCGCCCCCGCGGCCGACCGTCCGGACGGCCCGCCGCGAGCGTTCGAGGAGCCGCAGCTGATCAAGCACGACGAGCCGCTGCACGACGTCGCCAACACGCCGTTTGACCCGCAGCTCCCGCTCGCCGAGTAGCCGAGCGTGGGGTCCCGGGAGGCGGCAACCTGACCGAGGCTCTCCCCTTCGTCTCCGTCGTGGTGCCGGTACTGAACGGCGAGCCCACCCTGGAGGAGAGCCTCGCCGCACTGCTGCGCGTCGACTATCCGCCCGATCGCCGCGAGGTGATCATGGTCGACAACGGATCCACCGATCGCACCGCGGAGATCCTCCGCGCGGCGCCGGTTCGCTACCTGTTCGAGCCTCGGCGAGGGACGGCGAAGGCGCGGAATCTCGGAATCGAGGCGAGCCGGGGCGAGATCGTGGCCTTCACCGACGCCGACTGCCTCGTCGCGCGGCGGTGGCTGAAGGCGCTTGTGGCGGGATTCGACGGCGAGGAGGTGGGTGGCGTGGCAGGCGAGATCCTCCCGTTTCCCCCGCGTACGGCCGCGGAGCGTCACGCGGCGAGGACCAGGCACCTCGCCCCCGAGCGCTACCTGCGCCGCCCCCAGCTGCCGTTCGCGGTGACGGCCAACCTGGCCTTCCGGCGGGAGGTGTTCGGGCAGGTCGGCCTGCTCGACCCGGAGGCGCCGCGAGGCGGCGAGTGCACGGACTTCTGCACCCGCTTTCTCCGCGATACCGGACAGCGGATCGAGCTCGCCCCCCAGGCGGTGGTCTTCCACCGCCATCGCAGCAATACCTGGGAGCTGTTCCGGCAGCAGTGGAACTACGGGCGCGGCCACGCGTTCCTCTACCGGAAGTACGCCGCGGAGCTGCCGTGGACGTGGCGGCAGCGCCGACAGGCGTGGGGCGACCTGGGCCGGACCGCGGCCGCCCTGGGGGCCACCGGGGTGCGCCACGCCGCCGGACGCGGGAGCCGCAAGGACCTGGAGTTCCACTACTTCGAGCTGGTCCGAAAGCTCGCCTCCCGCCTCGGGTTCGTGTGGCACCGACTCGGCGAGCGGCAGGCGCCCGCCCGATGACCGGCGACGGCGAACCGCGCTCGCGGAGCGACCGGCCGGCCCGATGAAGGTCGGGATCGTCGGCTGCGGGGAGATCGCCAAGGCGCACGTCGAGCCGCTGAAGGGGATCGACGTCGAGGTGGTCGGGGTGTGCGATCCAGACGGGGAGGCGAGCGCTCGGCTCGCCGCTGCGTTTGGGATCTCGCGGTGGTATCGCCACGCCGCCGAGCTGCTCGACCGCGAGCGGCCCGACGTCGTTCACATCGTCACCCCGCCCCAGACCCATCGCGACCTCGCGGTCGAGGCGATCGAAGCCGGATGTCACGTCCTGGTCGAGAAGCCGATGGCTCTTGACGAAGCGGAGGCGGACGAGATGATCGCGGCCTCGCGAAGACACGAGCGGGCGCTGGGGGTTTGCCACACGCAGCTGTTCGACCCCGCGGTGTTGAAGGCCCGCGAGCTAGCCGCCGGTGGGGAGCTGGGGCGGATCGTCTCGGTGGAGACGATGGCCATGTTCGGCGAGGCGGGTGTGTCGCGGAGCGCTTCGACCGGCTGGATCCGGGACCTTCCCGGCGGTGTCATCCAGGAGCTTGGTCCGCACTTCGTCTACCTGCACCGCGAGTTTCTGGGGGAGCTGACGGTTGTCTCCGTGCTCACGAAGGCGGTTCCGGATCTGCCGTCGCCGGCGATCGAGTTTCGCGCCCTGCTCGAGGGAGAGTCCGGCTCGGGTAGCGCGGCCCTCTCGTTCACCGGCCGCCCCCGGCAGGCCGTGATGCGGATCTACGGAACGGAGATGAGCCTGCACATCGACATCCGCAACCACCTGCTGGTCAGGGCCCGCCGGGACGCCGTCGGGGGGCACGTCTCCAGGACGCTTGTGAACCTCGACCTCGGCACGCGGCTCGCCGTCGGAGCGGTGACCGCGACCGCCGCCGGACTGCGACGGCCGTGGCAGCGAGGCCATGCCAACCTCATCCGGCGCTTCTACGAGGCGCTCGCCGACGGGAGCGATCCCCCCGTCAACGGCGAGGACGGTCGCGCCGTCGTCGCCGTGCTCGATCAGCTTTGGGAGCGCACCGAGGCGGCCGGCCGGAGATGAGGCCTGCCGACCAACCCGCGCGAGAGCGGACCGCGCCGCCGCCGTTCGTGTCCGTGATCGTCCCCGTGCTGAACGGCGAGGCGACCGTCGG
>JBOGZH010000070.1:0-2267 GCA_050697095.1 Solirubrobacterales bacterium | reverse complement strand
GTGGAGGAGATCGACAAGGAGATCACCGATGCGAAGGCGGGGCCGATGGGTCCGTTCTACCTCGCGGACTGGAGCGGTCTCGACACCACGCTGCACGTCGCAGAGCATATGCGGGAGGCGTACGGGGATCGCTTCTACGTGCACCCGAGGATGAAGGAGCTCGTCGAGGCGGGCAACCTCGGCCAGAAGACCGGCCAGGGCTACTACTCCCACGGCGGAGACTGAGGAGGTCGAGATGGAAGCCGCAACCGAACAGGGAACGATCGTCGAGCGCTTCGGCCTCAAGGCGCTCGCCGAGGCTTGCCGGGTGATCGACGAGGGCGTCTCGACCGCCAAGGACGTCGAGCTGGGGATGATGATGGGCGCCGGGATCCTGCCCGGCCCGCTGACCCGCGCCGACGACGCCGGGCTCGACGCCGTGCTGGCGCAGCTCGAGGCCGCCGAGCGCGAGTGGGGCGAGGGCTTCGCCCCGCCTTTGGTCCTCAAGCGGCTGGTCAACCAGGGCCGACTCGGACGGAAGACCGGGCAGGGCTTCTTCGCCTACCCGCGGCCGGACGAGGGGTTCGAGCAGCGCGAGACGGTCCTGCTGGAGAGCCGCGGCCCGGTGGCGATCGCGTGGCTCAACCGCCCGCCGACCAACCCGATCTCGCCGCAGATGATCGCCGACCTGACGGCAGTCTGGGACCAGGTTGAGGAAGGAGGCGAGATCCGTTCGCTCGTGATCACGTCCTCGACGTTCGCCGTCTTCTCCGCCGGCGCGGACATCAAGGAGTTCACGAAGATGACCGATCCCAAGGCGGGGATGGACCTCCTGAACGGCGGCCACGGCGTGATGCGGCGCATGGAGCGGTCGAGCGTGGTCACCGTCGCCGCGGTCAACTCGCTCGCCCTGGGCGGCGGCTGCGAGCTGTCGATGGCGTGCGACATCAGGATCGCGGCCGAGTCGGCGAGCTTCGGGCAGCCCGAGATCAACCTCGGGATCATCCCCGGCTTCGGAGGCACGCAGCGCCTCGCGCGGCTGGTCGGAGAGGCCCGCGCGCTGGAGATGAACCTGCTCGGTGAGGCGATCTCCGCCGCGCAGGCGTACGAGATCGGTCTCGCGAACGAGGTCGTGCCCGACCACGAGCTGCTCGACACCGCCCTCTCCTGGGCGCAAAAGCTCGGCGAGCAAGCCCCCGTCGCCGTGGAGCAGATCAAGAACGTCTCGGCGAAGGGCGACATCGACGAGGGGATCGAGGCCGAGAAGGGCGGTTTCGTGAAGGCGTTCGGCTCCGAGGACGCGCACGAGGGGATCGGGGCATTCCTCGGCAAGCGCAAGCCGAAGTGGCAGGGCAAATAGTCGTGGGGGCGGGGGCCGCACGCCGGTCTCGCTCGCACCCGAATTGTCGTCCATGACAGTTCGGGCGCGCAAAACGCTCGACCGCCATCCGGCCCCCGCCCCTCAGCGGCTTGCGAGGTTGTTGAGGGAGAGCGAATGCACCGTTGCGCTGACCGGGGCGGGGATCTCGGTTCCGTCGGGGATTCCCGACTTTCGCTCTCCGGGGACCGGGATCTGGGAGAACGTCGACCCGCTCGAGGTCGCGACGATCCAGGCCTTCCAGCGCGACCCGGCGCGCTTCTGGAGCTTCTACCGGCCCCGTTTTGCCGCCCTCGGCGACAAGGCGCCCAACCCGGCGCACGAGGCGCTGGTCGAGCTGGAGCGCCGGGGTCTGCTCGAGGCCGTGATCACCCAGAACGTCGATCGCCTCCACCGCAAAGCCGGGACCGGGCGCCTGATCGAGGTCCACGGCAGCATCGACACCTCGAGTTGCATCGCGTGCGGGGCGAGGTGGCCGCTGGAGGAGGTCGAGGGGCTGTTCGACGACGAGGGCGTCGCCATTTGCTCGCAATGCGCCGGACTCGTGAAGCCCGACGTGGTCCTCTTCGGCGAGCTGCTGCCGGAGGCCGCGATGGCCGAGGCGCAGGAACTGGCCGCGCGCGCGGAGCTGCTGCTTTGCGTGGGCTCCTCGCTCGAGGTCCACCCGGTCGCGGGGCTGCCGGAGCTGACCCTGGCCTCCGGCGGGCGGGTCGCGATCGTGACGAAGGGTGCCACCCCCTACGACGACGAAGCGGCCGTGCGGATGGACGGCGACGTCGTCGAGGATCTCGGCTCGGTTCTCGCCGCGCTGTAGGCCGCCGGCGCCCACGGGGCAGGCTAACCCTCAGGTCGAACTAGTGCCCCGTCCACCAATGAATGCCCCGTTCTGGCGGCTGCGAGTCTGCGCCTG
>JBOGZH010000069.1:0-6649 GCA_050697095.1 Solirubrobacterales bacterium | reverse complement strand
GAGCGGGTGCGATGCCCTCGAGGTTGAATTCGCCGAGGCTCTTGTTCCCCGACGCCATCTCGCGTTCGCCTTGGTAGACCTTGATCGTGACCGCCGGCTGGTTGTCGTCGGCGGTCGAGAACGTCTGCGCGAACTTGGTCGGGATGGTCGTGTTCTTGCCGATCATCTTGGTCATCACGCCACCCAGCGTTTCGATGCCCAGCGACAGCGGCGTCACGTCCAGCAGCAGCACGTCGGTACGGTCACCGCCCAGCACCTGACCCTGGATGGCAGCGCCCACGGCAACGGCCTCGTCCGGGTTCACGTCCTTGCGGGCTTCCTTGCCGAAGAATTCCTTCACCTTCTCCTGCACCTTCGGCATGCGCGTCATGCCGCCGACCAGGACCACGTGGTCTATCTCCGCGCCCGAGTCCGAGAGCGCCCGCTTCACCGGTGAGACGATGCGGTCGAGCAGCTCCGAGGTCAGCTCGTTCAGCTTCGCCCGGGTCAGCTTCATGTCGAGGTGCTTGGGGCCGGCGTCCGTGGCGGTGATGAAGGGCAGGTTGATCTGCGTCTCCTGCGTGGTGGAGAGCTCGATCTTCGCCTTCTCGGCCGCCTCGTAGAGGCGCTGCAGGGAGTTCTTGTCCTCGGAGAGGTCGACGCCCTGGTCCTTCTTGAACTCGGTAACCAGCCACTCGACGATCGCCTTGTCCCAGTTGTCGCCGCCGAGATGGTTGTCGCCGGACGTCGCCTTGACCTCGAACACGCCGTCGCCGATCTCGAGCGCCGAGACGTCGAAGGTTCCGCCCCCGAGGTCGAATACGAGGATCGTCTGGTCCTTCTCCTTCTCCAGCCCGTAGGCCAGCGAGGCGGCGGTGGGCTCGTTGATGATCCGCTTGACGTCGAGCCCGGCGATCTTGCCCGCGTCCTTGGTCGCCTGGCGCTGGTCGTCGTTGAAGTACGCGGGGACGGTGATCACCGCCGCGTCGACGGTGTCGCCGAGCTTCTGCTCCGCGTCGGCCTTCAGCTTCTGGAGGATCATCGCCGAGATCTCCGGCGGGGAGTACTGCTTGCCGCGGGCCTCGACGCGGACGTCGCCGTTGGGGCCGGCGACGACCTCGTAGGGGACGATCGTCTCCTCCTCCTTGACCTCCGACTCCTTGCGGCCCATGAAGCGCTTGATCGAGAAGATCGTGTTCTCGGGATTGGTCACCGCCTGGCGCTTCGCGACGGTTCCGACCAGGCGCTCACCGCCCTCGGTGAACGCGACAACGGAGGGCGTGGTGCGCCCGCCTTCGGCGTTCTCGAGCACGGCCGGCTCGCCGCCCTCGAGGACGGCCATCGCCGAGTTGGTGGTTCCGAGGTCGATTCCTATCGTCTTGCCCACGGCTGGTTCCTCCGTCAAGTTGCGTACAAAATCTTAGTCGGAGCCTAGCAGATCCAAGGGGGCGGCGTTGCCGGTGCGCGCAGTTCTTCCCGGCCCCCGGGAAAGATCGCGACGACCGGGAGCGGTGTGTCGGCCGCTACTGGCCCGCCACGCGCGCGACGAAGTTCGCGACCAGCTCGGCGTCCTCGCCCGCGAGGATCCCGGCCGGCATGTACCCCTGGAAGCCCTCGCTGTTGAATCCCTTCTGGATCGCGTTTGCGACCCGCCCCTGGTTGGTCTCGGGGGTTCCCTGGCCGAGCAGGTCGTCGAGGTCCGGGCCGACGATCCCGTCGGTGCCCGCGCGGGCGAGCGTGTGGCAGGCGCCGCAGTTGGTCTGGAAGAGCTGCTTCGCATCCTCGTCGCTGGAGGCGACCTTCTCGGGGGAGGCGCTCTCGCCGCCCTCCTTGCTGATCGCCCAGTACGGGAGCAGCAGCCCGAAGAGGACGGCGAAGATCCCGAAGATGACGAAGGTTGACCTGCTCATCGGGTCGCGATCCTACCTGGGCGCAAGGCAAGGGGTGGCGGGCCGGGGTGTCGCGGGCCCCGGCCCGCCGGGGGGTATGCGCCGGCCGGCAGCGCCGGCCGGCTGATCTTTTGCCTTGAAGCGCTACTTCTTGAGCTGCAGCTTGCTCACCACTCCACCGTGGTCCGAGGGCCACAGACCCGACGGCGTCCGCTCGCCCGGGTCGTTCCCGGTCACGAACGCCTTCTTGGTCTTCAGCCCCGGCTTGGTCAGGACGTGATCGACCGTGTGGTCGAACACCCGGTTCGGGTCGAGCGGATCGTCGCAGCAGCTGTGCACCGCGCCGTTGTCCTTGAACCCGGCCGCCACGAACGCCTGGAAGGCAAGCGGGTCACCGGGCTGGAACTCGTATTGCCCAGTGGCGTGCCTTTCGGGTAGGCCGGAGTTGAGATCGCCGACCAGGATCACCTGCTTGTTGGTGTTCGCCGGCCCCGCGATCAGCTCCTCCGCCTGCGCCTCGCGGATCGTCGGATCGCCGAACGCCTCGAGGTGCGTATTGATGAATCGGAACTTGAACTTGCCGCCGCCCTTCTTCTTGCTGGCGCTCGCGCTTTTGCCCTTGCCCTTGCCGCCCACCTTGGCCTCGACCGACAGCCAACCGCGATCTGCCGCGACCGGGAGCCCGCCGACCTCCGTCTCGAACCGGTTGACGTAGTTGGCCGAGTCGACCTTGCCGGTCTTCACCTTGCTGCCCTTCTTCGCCAGGATCACGTCGCGCATTGTCAGCCGCGCGTCGAGCTCGGCACCCAGTAGGCCGTTGTTCGGGTTCCCGTCGGTGTTGGCAGGGAGCTCAGCCTCGAACTCCTCCTGGACGCCGATCACCTCGTACTTGGCGCCGATCTTCTTCAGCTCCGCCTCGATGAGCGCCAGGAAGTCGTACCGGACGTTGGTCGCCGGGGTGCCGATCGGGCTGATGGGTGGCGAGCCACCGTCGGAGGGAGTCTGGTCCTCCCACAGTGCCACCTCCTGGAGCCCGACCAGGTCGGCCTTCGACTCCTTGATCTCCCGCGCGAGCGGCGCGGCGCGCTCGGGGAACTTGGTCGAGTCGAGCTCGCTGACGATGCCCCCCGCCGCGTCGATCGCCTCTGGGAGGTTGGCCGCATCGATGGCGGGCGTCAGGTCCGCCCCGAGATAGACGTTACGGGTCATCACGGTGACCTTCGGGCCACCCTTCTTGCCCTTCTTCTTCGCGTCGGCGACGGCCGGAATCGCGAGTGCGATCACCGCGACCGCGGAGAGAAGGATCGCGGGCTTCCGGCCTAGGCGGAAGGGACCGCGCTTCGAATCATTCTTGCTCTGCCCCAAGGGAACCACTTTCCTTTCCTGCCGTTCCTGAACGGCGCTATGGAGTGAAAAAAATCCACATCGGTTATCGGCCGCGCGAAGACGAGACTTGAATCCGCCTCTCGGCGGGATCCGAGCGGCCTCCCGTGCGCCAGTATGGACACATCCGCCGCAGCGCGCATTCCTCGCACCGCGGCCGCGGCCGGCACACGGCGCGCCCGTGGCGGATCAGGTTGATATGCAGCTCGTAGGCGTCCGCGGGGTCGGTGACGGCGAGCATCTCGTCGTGGGCACGCTCGAAGGACGCGTTCGAGGGGAAAAGCCCGAGGCGCCCGCCGACGCGGTACACGTGCGTGTCGACGGGGATCTCCGGGCGCCCGTAGGAGAAGATCAGCACGCAGGCGGCGGTCTTGCGCCCCACGCCGGGGAGCGAGGTGAGAAATGAGACGGCCTCCTCGCGCGGAGCGTGCTCGAGCCATGACAGATCCAGGTCGTCGTCGAGCTCGCGCAGCGCCTCCTGGATCCGGGGCGCCTTCTGTGGCGCGAGCCCGCCGGGCCGGATCGCCTCCTCGACTTCCTCCAGGGGTGCGTCACGGACCGCCTCCCAGGTCGGAAACCGCTCGCGCAGACGGTCGTAGGCGACGTCGCGATTGGTGTCGTTCGTGTTCTGGGAGAGGATCGTGCGAACGAGCTCTTCGACCGGTTCGCGGTGCAGCCGTTGGCGGGGCCGCCCGTACAGCGTGCGCAGCCGGTCCCGGATCGCCCGCACGCGCCGCTTCGGGGGTCGTCTCCAGGTGTCCAGCGCCACGACGGGCGAGGATAGGGTCCCGGCGATGATCGAGGAGACCACCGTTGACGTGGACGGGGTGCGTGTGTTCGTCCGCCGGATTGGCGGCGATGGCCCGCCGGCGCTTTTCGTGCACGGAAACCCGACGCATTCGGAGGTCTGGCTCCCCTTCCTGCGCCGCCTCGACGGCCCCGCCGTCGCGCTCGACCTGCCCGGCTGGGGACGCTCGCAGCAGCCCGGGCCCGGCTTCGACGGCTCGATGCACGGGATCGCCTCCTTCCTGGAGCGTTTCCTCGATCTGCTCGCGATCGACGCGTACCGGCTCGTCCTCCACGATTGGGGCGCGGTGGCGCTGATCACGGCGCAGCGTCATCCGGAGCGGGTTCGGCGGCTCGTGATCGTGGACGCGGTGCCCCTGCTGCCCGGCTACCGGTGGCACTGGATCGCCCGGATGTGGCGACGGCGCGGGATCGGTGAGGCCTTCAACGCGACCACCACCCGCGCCGCCACCGCGCTTCTGCTGCGCCAGGCGAGCGGGGATCGAAGCCCGATGCCGCGCGAGCTCGTGGACATGATCTGGCGGCGCTTCGATCGCGGGACCCGGCGCGCGGTTCTGAAGCTGTATCGCTCTGCGCCCGAGGATGCGCTCCCGGCGGCGGGCTCGAGACTCGGCGATCTGGAGTGCCCGGCGCTGGTCGTGTGGGGCGGG
This sequence comes from Solirubrobacterales bacterium, assembly GCA_050697095.1. Lineage (GTDB taxonomy): Bacteria > Actinomycetota > Thermoleophilia > Solirubrobacterales > 70-9 > DASPWW01. The sequence continues at coordinate 1,941 of JBOGZH010000069.1, read as the reverse complement.
CGTGATCCCTACCTGCCGGTCGAGTTCGGTCGCGCCTACGCGGAGCGGCTCCCGAACGCCGAGCTGCGCGAGGTCCCCGAGGCCGGGCACTGGCCGTGGATCGAGCGCCCCGCGATCGTGGACCGCGTGGTCGGGTTTCTGGAACAGCGCTGACGCTGCTCGGCGAGGGTGCACAAGCCGGCTGTCAGCCGGGTCCCGACTCGGGCGCGTGACGTCGACGGGGGCGTCTGGCTGGGTAGGAGAAGCGGTTTCAGGGAGGATCGCGCCGATAAGCCGATTCCCGGTTCGGTGTCGAGAACCGCACACTCGGTCCCCTCCGTTCCGCGCGTGTGAAGTTCTCATCGCATACCGACGTCAATCGCACACACGCGCTCCTCGCCCTCTCGAGTGTGCGGTTATCGACAGCCCGCCGCCGTGCTTCTTGGAGCCGGAGCCGCTGGCCCCCCCCGCGGCTGTCCTACTTGCCCCTCTCCTACCGAGCCCACAGCGGCCGGAGACCGCCCGCCGCGCCCGGCCGCCGCCACAGACCTCACAGGGCCACCTTTTACAATCCCGCAACATCCTCGTGCGCCGCTCGCTTGCATCAATAAACCGCCTGGCACCGAAGGGCTGGGGCGACCTGCTGAGGCAGTTCGCTCTCTTCCTGATCGTCTACCAGGGCTACCAGATGGTCCGCGGCATCGCCGACGGCCAGCGCGAGGTGGCGTTCGCGAACGGAGAGCGCGTGATCGACCTCGAGCGCTCGCTGGGGACCTTCTTCGAGCCCGGGCTTCAGCAGGCGCTCCTGAATCACGGCTGGCTGATCGACGTCGCCAACTTCATGTACCTGAACGCCCAGTTCGGGATCACCACCGGGGTCCTGGCGTGGCTCTACCTGTTCCGCAACGAGCACTTCTACTTCGTGCGCAACATGTTCATCGTCGCGATGGGCCTCGCACTGATCGGCTACGCGGCGTTCCCGACCGCCCCACCCCGCTTCTTCGCGGAAGCGGGGTTCACGGACACGATCGCCTCGTTCGCCGACGTCGACCAGGACTCCGGAGCGGTGGGCATGCTCGTCAACCCGTACGCTGCGGTGCCGAGCATGCACATCGCATTCGCGCTGATGATCGCCGTGCCCGGCACGCTGCTCTCGCGGAGCGCCGCGGCGCGCGTGTTCTGGTCCGCCTATCCCCTCCTCGTCCTCTTCGTCATCGTCGTCACCGCGAATCACTACTGGTTCGATGCCGCCGCGGGCGCCGCGGTGGCCTGCCTCGCGGCGCTGACCGCCGACCGGGTGCTGAGCCGAGTCCGACCCGAGAGCTGGGCGTGGCCGCAGGCGCCCGAGCGGGCGCCGGGCAAGGCGGCGGTTTAGTGAGGCCCCACTAGCCGGCGCGGCCGGCCCCGATGCCGGTGGAGGCCCCCCCAACCCCCCCGAGACGCACGCGCGAGCCACGCCGCGCGCGCAGCGCCCAGGAGCTCGGCGCCCTGGCGCGCGACCGGCTGATCGAGTCACGGCTCACCCCCAACGCGATCTCGATGACAGGCCTCGTCCTCAACCTCACCGCCGCCGTGCTCATCACCCAGCGGCTGTTCTTCCTCGCCGGGGTCGCGTTCATCGTCGGGTCGGTCATGGACACGCTCGACGGGCGCTACTCGCGAATGTCGGGCAAGGGAACGCTGTTCGGGGCCTTTCTCGACTCCACGCTCGATCGGATCGAGGAGGGAATCGTGCTCACCGCGGTCGCGTGGTACTTCGCCGAGCGCGGCGACGAGATGGCGGCGGCCGCCTGCGTGCTGGTCGTGCTCGGCTCGCTGATGGTCTCCTACACCCGCGCGCGCGCCGAGGCGCTGGGGGTGGAGTGCAAGGTCGGGCTCGCGACCCGGCCCGTGCGGGTGGTGCTACTTTCGGCCGGTCTAGTGTTCGCGAAGGGAGCCGGCGTGTTCGACATCGAGCTGCTC
>JBOGZH010000068.1:0-1888 GCA_050697095.1 Solirubrobacterales bacterium | reverse complement strand
ATTGAGGGCGCTCACCTCGCGGGCCCCGCGCTTGCTGCCACTCGTCGACTGGCGAGCGCTTGCGCGACCCGCGCTCCCGGACGAGGCCTTCTCGCCGATCGGAGGCAGCGCCGCCGATCCGGCCCTGATCGCGGGCGCCGCGATCGCGGGTCGCAGCGGCCCGTACCCCGTGCTGCGGGACGACCGGCTCCTGACGCTCCCCACCAGCATGCGGCGACGCGCGGTCCTGCGGTCCGTCCAGTGTCCGGTCACCGATCCGGTCTCGTTTGCGCTCCTCGACGGGTCACCCTTCGCGCGGTTTCCGAACGTGCGTGGGTGGTCGGTCGAGGACACGGCGAAGCGAGCGGTGGCAGAGCACCGAGCGTGGCTTGCAGCACGCGCGGATGAAGGGGACGACGGGATCGAGACGCTCGGAATCCTGTTCAGCGCCGCACGCGCCGCGCTGCTGCTGGAAAGCGTCCACGGCGGCGCGCCGGAGCTGGCGTTGACGGCCGACGCGGTGGCACGACGGCTCGGCGACCGCCAACCGGACGCCGGCTCGGTGCCTACGGAGTCCTACGACGAGTATCGGACCTGCCGCGCGCGCGGCGGACACCCCCGCGCGGCGACCGTGTCCGCGCTGCGCGGGTGCGTCCTCGGGCTCGCCCCCTATCGCTGACCCTCATCGTGGGGGCGCCAGCCGGTGGCTGGGTTCATCCCCGCGACGCACGCGCTCGATGTTGTCGAGCATCATCGCGACCATTCGCTCCATCGCCTCGCGGGTCTGTCCCGCCGTGTGGGGCGTGAGCAGCACGTTCGGGCAACGGCGAAGCGGGTGCCTGCGATCCAGCGGCTCGCGCCCGAAGACATCGATGCCGGCCCCCGCGATCAGCCCCCGCTCGAGCGCGTCCGCAAGCGCCTGCTCGTCGACCAGCCGGCCCCTGGCCGTGTTGATCAGCAGCGCGCTCCGCTTCATCCGCTCGAGCTCCGGGAGCCCGATCAAGCGCTCGTTCCCGGGGGTCAGCGGCGCATGCAGGGTGATGATGTCGGAGTCGCGGAGGAGGTCATCCCACGACGCCGGGTGGGCGCCGCCGAGCTGCCCTTCGCCTTCGATCTCGCCCGCGCGGTCGTGGTAGCGGACCCGCGCGTCGAACGCCGCCGCGCGCGCGGCGACCGTCTGGCCGATCGCTCCGAACCCCACGATGCCGAGCGTCTTGCCCTGGAGGTCGAAGACTCCGCTGCCGACCACCGTCCTCACCGGCCACTCACCGGCCTTCATCAGAAGCGTGGAATCGAAGATCCGGCGAAGCAGGGCGAGAATCAGCATCATGGTGTGCTCGGCTACCGTGCCGGCGTTGAAGTCGGGCATGCCGCACACGGGCACCCCGTGGCGCTCGGCCGCCTCGAGGTCGACGTTGGAGTAGCCACGGCCGAGCCGCTGCACGAGCTTCAGCCGCGGGGCCGCCCGGAGCACCTCCTCGCCGACCGGCTCGAGGCCGACCACGAGGATGTCGGCGTCCTCCAGCTCGCGCAGGTCCTCGTCGCGGTAGCGCCCGTCCGCCCGGGCGCTGAACACCGCCGCGGTGCAGCCCTGCGGCGTTCTCGTCTCGATTCCGCGGTGCTGCAGCAGGTAGACGATCTTCATTTGCGCGATCCCCTGAACGTCGTCGCCGCCTCGGCAAAGCCGGCCAGGGATGCGACGAGAGTCCTCGCCGAGTGTGCGAGGTAGTCGGCGGCGAACCCGGCTCTCGAGCTTCCTCGATGGAAGCGCCGCAGCTCGCGCGGCGGTGGAAAGACCAGCTCGGCGAGCGATACCGCCCGCAACAGCTCGAGCTGACGGCGGGGACCGAGGCGCGACCAGGCGCCGCCGTTGGGCGCGCGGCTGGAAGTCCGGCCGTCGATGCCGCCC
>JBOGZH010000067.1:0-4769 GCA_050697095.1 Solirubrobacterales bacterium | reverse complement strand
ACCCTGGCCGCCAGCACGCTCCCCGCGGCGACGCCGACGAGGTCGCGCCACCGCCGCAGGCTCGTCGTGAGCTCGATCGCCGCCCCCACCTCGGCCTCGGCCTGCGCGTCGATCAGCCCGGGATCGGCCACGGGGAAAGGGTGCACGACGAGCATCTCGGCTCCGTCCGCTTGCTCGCCGGGCTCGTGCAGGTATGAGTAGATCTCCTCGGTCACGAACGGGATCACCGGATGCGCGAGCGCGAGTACCTGCTCGAGCACCCACCTCAGCGTCGCCGAAGCCTCGGGCTCGGAGTCGTACAGGCGCGGCTTGACGATCTCCAGGTACCAGTCGCAGAGCTCCGACCAGAAGAAGCGGTAGAGGGACAGCGCCGCGTGCGAGAAGTCGTACGCGTCGAGCTGCTCGCTGACCTCGCCGATTCCCCGCTGGAGCCGCGAGAGGATCCAGCGGTCCTCGGGCCTCACCGGCCGCGGTTGCGCCTCCACCGCCGCGTCGCTGGTGAGGATGAGGCGGGACGCGTTCCACATCTTGTTCGCGAGGTCGCGGCCCTGCTGGACGCGGTCCTTCGAGTAGGGCACGTCCTGGCTCGACGACATCACCAGGAGCCCGAAGCGCAGCGCGTCGGCGCCGTACACGTCGATCTCGTCCAGGGGGTCGATCCCGGTCCCGAGGCTCTTCGACATCCGCCGCCCGTCGGGAGCCTGGATCACCGAGTGCACGTACACGTCGTGGAACGGGATCTCGCGCGGGAACTCGAGCCCCATCATCACCATGCGGGCGACCCACAGGAAGAGGATGTCGCGCGCCGTGGTGAGGAGGTCGGTCGGATAGAACGCCCGCAGCTCCGGGGTGTCGTCCGGCCACCCCAGGGTCGCGAAGGGCCACAGCGCGGAGCTGAACCAAGTGTCGAGGACGTCCTCGTCCTGGCGCAACGGGCCCTCGCAGGAGCCGCAGCGAGCCGGCGGCTCCTCCGCGACCCACGTCTCGGCGCAGCGGTCGCAGTACCAGACGGGGATCCGGTGCCCCCACCAGAGCTGGCGGGAGATGCACCAAGGACGGATGCTCCGCATCCAGTCCAGATAGACCCGCTTCCACTGCTCCGGGACGATCCGCACCTCGTCGCGCTCCACGACCTCGATCGCCGGCCGCGCGAGCGCGTCCATGCGGCAGAACCACTGCAGCGAGATCAGCGGCTCGATCCGCTCCCCGGAGCGGTGCGAGTATGGAACGGCGTGGGTGTAGGGCTGCCGGGCGCGGATCCTTCCCTCCTCGCGCAGGGCGGCAAGCACGGCCTCCTGCGCCTCGGCGGCGATCATCCCCTCGAATCGCTCCCCGGCGGCCTCGGTCATCCGGCCGTCCTCGCCGATCACGCTCACCTCGTCGAGCCCGTGCGCGCGCCCGATCTCGAAGTCGTTGGGGTCATGGCCCGGGGTGATCTTCAGCGCCCCGGTTCCGAACTCGGGGTCGACGTGCTCGTCGGCGATCACCGGCAGGCGGCGGCCGACGAGCGGGAGGACACAGTGCCCTCCGACGAGCGCCGAGTAGCGCTCGTCGTCCGGATGCACCGCGACGGCCGTGTCGGCGAGCATCGTCTCCGGTCGCACCGTCGCCACCGTGAGGACCTCGTCCGCGTCCTCGACCGGGTAGTCGATCAGGTACAGGGTGTCCTCGACCTCGCGGTTCTCGACCTCGAGCTCGGAGATCACCGAGCGGGAGCCGACGTCCCAGTTGACGATGTAGTTGTCGCGGTAGATGTACCCCTTGTCGTAGAGGGCGACGAAGACCCTGTAGACCGCTCGCACGTAGCTCGCGTCGAGCGTGAAGCGCTCCCGCTCGTAGTCGCACGAGGCGCCGAGTCGCTTGTACTGGCTGACGATCGTGGATCCGTAGCGCTCCTTTGCCGCCCAGGCGCGCTCCAGGAACGCCTCCCGGCCCAGCGCCTGGCGGGAGGTGCCCTCCGCCCGCAGCTCCTTCTCGAGCACGGCGTGGACGGCGATGCTCGCGTGGTCGGTGCCGAGCAGCCACAGCGTGTTGCGCCCCTGCATGCGGCGCATCCGCACGATCGCGTCCTGCATCGCGCCGTTGAGCGCATGGCCCATGTGCAGGGCCCCGGTCACGTTCGGCGGCGGGATCGCGACCGAGTAGTTCTCATCGGGCGTGCCCTCGGCGGGCGGGTGGAAGTAATCCCCCTGCATCCAGCGCTCGAAGACCCGGCCCTCGACCTCGGCGGGCTCGTAACGAGTCGTCTTCTCCAGCCTCGCGCGGCGCTCCGCGTCCACGGCGGCGAGTTTAGTTGCGACCGAGAGCGGCCCGGAGCTGCCGCTGCTTAGGATGCGGGGGAACTCGACGCGGGAAGGCAGGCCTGATGAAGCGAATCCTCGTGCCCCTCGCCCTCGTGGTGGCGCTTGCGCTCCCGGTGCAGGCGGCGGCCGGCACGCGACACTACTCGGGTGCCGTCGACCCGGCGGGAACAGTCGACTTCGACGTCAAGAAGAAGCGAAAGCAGGGCAAGGGAAAGGTCAAGAAGGTCAAGGACTTCGCCTTCTTGCAGGTTCCGATCAACTGTGTCACGGGTGCGGCAACCACCAGCGGCCACCTCAACTTCGGGATGAAGATCGAGCAGGGTCGATTCAAGGCAAGCGGCATCTTTGGAGGAAGCAATCTCCGCGTGAAGGGAACGGTCAGTGGGGGCGGGTCTACGGGCACGATCCGGGTCTTCGGCAATGTCCCACTGGACGACGAGAGCGTCGGCGTGGACTGCGACACAGGCGTCCTCGACTGGAGCGCCGCCCGCGCGTGATCCGGGCCGGCCGTGGGGGACGGCACGCAACCTGTCGGGCCGGTAGCTCACTGACGGGCTCCGGCGTCGGAGCACTCGTGCTCGTCGCGGCTACGCGGACTCTTCGAGCCGCTCGTCCAGGGGCGTGTCGGCCGCCGCCTGGGTGACCAGGGTCGGCTTCAGCGAGCGCTCGATCGTCTCCTTGGGGACCACGCACTTGCTGACGTCGGCGCGCGAGGGCAGCTCGAACTGGACGTCCATCAGGGTCTCCTCGAGGATCGAGCGAAGGCCGCGGGCGCCGGTCTCCCGCTCCAGCGCCTTGTCGGCGATCGCGGCGAGCGAGTCGTTGGCGAACACGAGCTCTATGTCGTCGAACTCGAAGAAGCGCTGGAACTGCCGCGTGAGCGCGTTTCGCGGCTCGGTCAGGATCTGGATCAGGTCGTCGCGGGTGAGCTGGTGGATCGCCGCGACGACCGGGAGGCGGCCGATGAACTCGGGGATCAGCCCGTACTCCATCAGGTCCTCGGGGAGGACCTGCTCGAACACCTCCCCGGTGTCCTTGTCGCCCGCGCTGCGGATCGACGCCCCGAAGCCCACCCCCTGCTGCCCGATCCGCTTCTCGATGATCTTGTCGAGCTGGGAGAACGACCCGCCGCACACGAAGAGGATGTTCGTCGTGTCGATGGTGAGGAAGTCCTGGTGGGGGTGCTTGCGTCCCCCCTGCGGCGGCACCGAGGCCGTCGTCCCCTCGAGGATCTTGAGCAACGCCTGCTGCACCCCCTCGCCGGAGACGTCGCGGGTGATCGACGGGTTGTCCGCCTTGCGGGCGACCTTGTCGACCTCGTCGATGTAGATGATCCCGGTCTCCGCCTTCTTCACGTCGAAGTCGGCGGCCTGGATCAGCTTCAACAGGATGTTCTCGACGTCCTCGCCGACATAGCCCGCCTCGGTCAGCGCCGTGGCGTCGGCGATCGCGAAGGGGACGTTGAGGATCCGGGCCAGGGTCTGGGCGAGGAGAGTCTTCCCGCATCCGGTCGGCCCGAGCAGCAGGATGTTCGACTTCTGGAGCTCGATCTCGCCGTCGTCGCTCTCCCCGTTCGTCATCTGGACGCGCTTGTAGTGGTTGTAGACGGCGACCGACAGCGCCCGCTTCGCGGTCTCCTGCCCGACCACGTACTCCTCGAGCACCGAGTGGATCTCCTTCGGCTTCGGCAGGTTCTCCAGCTCGAAGCTCGGCGGGGCGGTCAGCTCCTCGTCGATGATCTCGTTGCAGAGATCGATGCACTCGTCGCAGATGTAGACGCCGGGCCCGGCGATCAGCTTCTTGACCTGGCGCTGGGACTTCCCGCAGAAGCTGCAGAGAAGCTGCTCGTTGGAGTCTGTGGGACGTGCCAAGCGGTCTCTCCTTCGACGAGTTCAGAGCCGCCTGGCGCTTCAGGTTAGCGAGCGCACGGGGGCGGCCCGACCTCTGCTAGTTACGGCACGGGCCGCCCGGTCCCTTCAAGCTCGTTCAGCACGGCGGGATCGCGTCGCCGGTGGTGACGATGTTGCCAGAGCCGCAGGTTCCGTCCCCCTGGTTGCGGATGTCGATCCGGTTACCGACGAAGATGTTGTCGTTGATCAGGTTTCCCGCGGAGTCGGCGGTGATGTCGAGGCCGAACATCGCGTTGTCGGCGACGTCGTTCGCCTTCACGAGCACGCCGTCGCTGTTCGTGATCAGAATCCCGGTCGGTTGCTCCGGGCCGAAGAAGATGTTGTTGTCGTGGAGGTCGTTCCGGGTGACGCGGATGTCGCCGCCGGAGGAGTTCTCGACGATCACGGCCCGGAGGTTCCCGTACGACTCGCTGCGGCGAAGGCGGATCGGCCCGGTCGGGGTGCTCGTGATCTCCCGATGTAGAACCCGGCGTCGTGGAAGCCGAACGCTCTGCTCTTGACGATTGCCGTCGCACCCGTGTCGAAGAGGTTGATCCCGTACTCCGCGTCACAGGTG
>JBOGZH010000066.1:0-10858 GCA_050697095.1 Solirubrobacterales bacterium | reverse complement strand
AATGGTGGCCCGCTTCTGGCGAGCGAGAGTCAAGCATGGCAAGGACGCAGGGAGTCGGAATGGCAGCGCCATTGCGGCGACCGAGGACGCAGCCAGGCGCAGACTCGCAGCCGCCAGAACGGGGCATTCATTGGTGGACGGGGCACTAGTCGAGCTCTGGGAGGACCTGTTCGCCGACCAGTCGGATCTGCTCGCGCAGGTCGGGCAAGCCCTCGACGTCGATCCCGGCCCACGCCTCGAGCGTGAACGGGTCAGTGAACGAGACCAGAGCGTGGTTCAGACCCGCGGGCCGGTAGGTCTCGGTTAGCCACTGCACCCAGTCCTCCGGTGTGCCGGCGACGACGATCCGATCGACAAGCCCGTTGGGCGTGGCTTCGATTGCGCCCTGAACGTCGCCAGCGGCAAAGGCCTCCTTCACAGCCGTCACCTCCTCGGACTCAATGCCGTGCCGTTGGAGCAGCGCGGGCGGCATCGAAGGGATGTAGAAAGCGGCCAGGATCCGGCCAGCGCGGCGGGCGAGATTGCCGTCGGGCGCGATGGCGCCCAGAAGCGAGTCGCCGATGTCGAGCGTGTCGGCGTTCCGCCCGGCCCGCTCGGCGCCGATCTGGAAGTGGGTCACCGCGTAGCCGAGAGCCTCCGGAGAGTACGCGGCGGCCGTGTGCATGCCGTCGGCGATCTCGCCGGCCAGCTCCATCGACTTCGGACCACCCATGGCCCCTATCTTCAGTGGCAGGTGCTCTTGGACGGGACGGGCCGCGGTCGTCAAACCCGAGTAGCTGTAGAAATCGCCGGCGAAGTCGATCGAGCCCTCGTCGAGCACCGTCCGCATAACGTGGTGGGCCTCCCGCAGCCGAGCGATCGGCCGTGTCCCCCGCCACTCGATCCCATATTGCTCCAGCATCGCGATGTTGCCAATCCCGAACACGACCTCGGCGCGGCCATCGCTCAGCTCGTCGAGGGTCGCCGCCAGCTGCGCGACGTAGGTCGGATCGCGTACGTAGATGGGCGACACGCACGGTCCGAGCCGGATGCGCTCGGTGCGAGAGGCCACTGCGGATAACAGCAACCAGGCATCCTTGTGGTAGATCTCGTCAGCGCTGTAGCAGGCGTAATAGCCGAGTTCGTCCGCCAACTCCGCAGCCTCGAGGAGCTCACCTCCGGGTTGCTCGGGGATTAGCTGGAGACTTACCTGCACACGCGAAGGAGAGCGTAACCGGGCAGGGGTCGGCGCTCAACGATCCGTGCGTCTTTTGGCCGAGGCCGGATCATCCGCGGGAGCTCTTCCCGGACAAGGCCGCCGCCCTCGAAGCCGCGTGAGCGACCGGCACGCGCCGCTCTCAGCGGCGGCTTCGGCGCTGGTACTGCGGCTTCTCCCCCTTGACTGCCTCCACGACGGCGTCCAGCTCGTCCGGTGACTGCCCGGCGAAGAGCTTCTTCCCGAGGTAGGCGGCCTGGGAGACACCCATGAGCACAAGCAGCGTGTCCGGGACCTCTGGCAGACCATCGCTCGGCGAGGCGATGAACGCCCAGGCGAAGTAGGTCAGGGTCAGCAGGGTGAAAGCGAGGTATTGGAAGTCGCCGAGATCGACCGAGCCATCATCCTTGGTCACGGCCTCGGCCACCCGGTTCTCGAGTCCGCCGGGCGCTTCCGCAGGCTGCCCCGGCTTGGGGTTCCTCTCCTTCAGCTCCTTGGCGCGGTTGACGTCGTGGGTCGTCTTGGCCTTCGCAGCAATCGCGACCAGATATGGCCCCCCGAGCAGGAGGAGGTACTCCTCACGCAATTCGTTGTCGATCACCCCGTTGAACTCCTCGATGCCGGCGCCGGCGAGAACCGCGATCAGCGCCCAGAGGATCGCGTAGGTCCAGAGGAATGCCTGGAGCTTCGAGGTGGAGGTGCGGTTGTCGAGCCCGATGAACAGCGCGCCATGCCGTGGCGCTTGGCCGGGGTTCCGGGCGGTGCGGCGGCAACGACGATGACATGCAACCCGAGACTGACAAGCACAAGGCCGGCGAGGACGACGAGGTAAACCCACCACTCGATGTCGATCATCGGTAGGCCTCGATCGCGTGCTGGATCGGCAAACGCAGCACGGCAATGCGAGCCTAGCCGGTGCTCCCCTCGAGCGCCACTGGCAGGGGCTTCTATCGCGGTCACCACTGGCTATGCTCGACGCGGGCGATCCCCCCACCAGCACCACCGTCGAGGTCTCCCGGCTCGTCACGCCGGGCGCACTGGTCGAAGTCGACCTGGTGGCCGCGGTCCCCCCGCAAGCGTAAGCGTACGCGGCGGGGTTCCCCCGACGAAGGTCGCCCAGGCCTCTAGAAATCCCTGCAAATCGACGATTGGCATCCCGGCCCCCACGCCTTCCCAACCCCCTCCCGCGCTACAGTCAGCTGCCGTGAACTGCCGGGCCTGCGGCCACCCGAATCCCCCAGGCGCGAGCTTTTGCGGTCACTGCGCGAGGCGGCTAGGGGGGACGATCGACTGTCCGCAGTGCGGTGAGGAGAACCCCGCTGGTCAGCGCTACTGCAATGCGTGCGCGGCCGAGCTCTCGCCCGCTCGGGGAGCCGAGCTCACCGCGGCGGGATCGGGGCGCGACCCGAGCTCCCTGATCCCCCGGCATCTCGCGGCGCGGATCCGCGCCGACGCCCCGGCGCTGGCGGGAGAGCGAAAGCTGGTCACTGTGCTCTTCAGCGACGTTGTCGGCTCGATGGGTATCTCCGAGCGACTCGGTGCGGAGAGTTGGTCCTCGGTCATGGACCGCCTGCTTGCCCTGATCTCCGAGGCGGTCCACCGCTTCGAGGGGACCGTCGACAAGTTCACCGGCGATGGCGCGATGGCGCTATTCGGCGCCCCGATCGCGCACGAGGACCACGCGAGACGGGCCTGCTATGCGGCGCTCTCGATCCGCGACTCTGTCGTGGAGCTCTCGAGACAACTTCGCGGAGAGCACGGGATCGAGCTCTCGCTCCGCCTCGGTCTCAACTCCGGCGAGGTCGTGGTCGGGGCGATCAGCGATGATCTTGGCCTCGAGTACACCGCACTCGGTCACACTGTCGGGCTCGCGCAGCGGATGGAGTCGGCGGCCGACCCCGGGAGCATCTGGCTCACCGAGCACACGGCACGGCTCGTTACGGGGTACCTCGACGTTCGCGATCTCGGCGGGCAGGAGGTGAGGGGGGCGAGCGAGCCGCTGCGGCTCTTCGCGCTGCGGGGGGTCGGGCCCGCCCGCGGCGCCCTCGACGTCTCGCGCCTCCAGGGGCTTACGAGGTTGGTGGGGCGCGAGCACGAGCTCCAGCACCTCGAGGAGGCCCTGGAGCTGGCGCTCGCCGGCGAGGGCCAAGCGGTTGGCGTGGTCGGAGAGCCGGGGGTCGGCAAGAGCCGGGTGTGCGCCGAGCTCGCGGCCCGCTGCCGCGAGCGTGGGATCGCCGTCTTCGAGACCGGCGCCCAGGCCCACACCAGCGGCGTGCCCTTCCTGGCGGCGCTCGAGATGCTGCGCTCCTTCTTCGGGATCGCGCAGGGCGACGCCGACGAACTGGCGCGCGGGCGCGTCGCGGAGCGCCTGCGGGCGCTCGACGGTCACCTCGCCGAGGAGCTCCCCCTGCTGCTCGACTTTCTCGGCATCCCCGACGCCGAGCGCCCCGCCGAGGCGATGAGCCCCGAGGCGCGCCAGCGGCGCCTGCTCGCCCTGGTCAGGGGCCTCGTCCACGCCCAAAGCGCCCGGGCGCCGACCCTGAACGTGCTCGAGGACCTGCAGTGGGTCGACCCCGCGAGCGAGCGCTTCTTGGCGAGTCTGATCGAGGCGCTCCCCGGAACCCGGAACCTCACCGTGCTCAACTTCCGCCCCGGCTACCGGACCGAGTGGATGGGGCGCACCCACTACCGCCAGCTACCCCTTCCCCCGCTGGGCGAGGAGGCTGGCGCGTCGCTGATTTCCGAGCTGCTCGGGCGGGACCCATCGCTGCGGGACCTCTCCGCGCTGATCCGCGAGCGCGCGGCCGGCAACCCGTTCTTCTGCGAACAGATCGTCAGGTCGCTCGCCGAGCGTGGGGAGATCGAGGGGGGGCCGGGCGGCTTCCGTCTGGCCCACCCGAAGGTCGAGATCGACGTCCCCGAGACCGTCCAGGCGGTGCTCTCCGCCCGTATCGACCGCCTCTCAGAGCGCGACAAAGCGGTGCTGCAGACCGCGGCGGTAATTGGGCGCGAGTTCGGGCGCCGGCTGCTCGGCGAGGTCGCCGCTCTGCCGGAGGCCCAACTCGACTCCACGCTGCGCGAGCTCACCAAGGCAGAGCTCGTCTTCGAGGCGGAGCTATACCCCGAGTCCCGCTACGCCTTCAGGCACCCCCTGATGCGCGAGGTCGCGTACGGCTCGCAGCTCGCCGCCGCGCGCGGCCACACCCACGCGGCAATCGCCCGAGCCCTGCAGGAGCTAGAGCCCAACCGGCTCGACGAGCACGCAGCCCTGATCGCGCACCACTTCGAGGTGGCGGGCGAGCCGCTGGACGCAGCCCGCTGGCACGCCCGCGCCGCGGTCTGGGCGGGCTTCAAGGACCCGGCCGCTGCATGGGGCCACTGGCAACGGGTGCGCGAGCTCGACCCGGAGCTGCCGAAGAGCAGCGAGGCCGACGCGCTCCGCGCGACCTCCCGTCTGATGCTGATCACCGTTGGCTGGCGGCTCGGCGCTGACGTCGATGAGGCGCGGCGGCTCTTTGAGGAGGGACGGGAGGTGGCCGAGCGGATCGGCGATCGGGCGACGCTTGCCCTGCTGCACGGGGGGCTGGGATTCACGCTCGGCACATGCGGCGGCGACGTTCCCGAGTGGGTACGTCTCGCCGACAAGGGCGTCCGGATCGCCGAGGAGGTCGGCGACCCCGACCTGATCGTGAGCGCGCTGGTCGCCGCCGTCTACCCCCGCGTTCTCCCCGGCCGCCACGAGGAGGCGCTCGAGGGGGCAGACCGCATCCTCGAGCTGACCGCCGAGGACCCGCAGCTCGGCGCCGGCGTGATCGTCACCAACCCTCGCGCCATGGCGACCTCGTTCCGCGCCTTGCCGCTGATGTCGCAGGGGCGCCTCAGGGAGGGCCGGCAAGCACTGGCCGAGGGTGCCGAGCTCTGCCGGCGGTGGGATCGCGAGTCGCTGGGCTGGACGCACGGCTACCACTGTTTGATGGCCGTGTACGGTGCGGAGCCCGCCGCAGCCGACACCGTCAGCCACGCGCGGCAGGCGGTGGAGATCGCGGAGGCCCTCGGCGACGCGTTCTCGCGCGCCTTCTCCTGCGGGTGGCTCGGTGTGGCCCACGCGTCGGTCGGCGAGCTCGACCAGGCCGAACGCTGCTTCGAGCGCGCGCTGGCGCTGATCGCCGAGCGCAGCGCCGGACTCGAGCTCGAGCCGCTCGTGCGCCAGTGGCGCGCCGAGGCGCTCGCCGCGTCGGGCGAACCCGAGCGCGCCGTCGCCGAGGTCGAGCTCGCCCTGCGGCTGACCGAGGAGCGCGGCGTGAGGGCGTATTCCCCCGGGGTGCGCCACTCGCTCGCCGGGATGCTGATCGAGCGCGGCGGGCCGGGCGACGCCGAGCGGGCGGCGGCGCTCCTCGAAGAGGCGGAAGGGATCGCGCACGAGATCGGCGCCCGCCTCGACCTGGTCGCGATCGCGCGGGCTCGCGCCGGCCTTTGCGAGCTGCGCGGCGATCCCGACGGGCGCAAGCGGGGGCTCAACGAAGCCCTCGAGCTGGCACGCCGGATCGACGCCCGGGGCCTGATCGCCGAGCTGGAAGCCGAGACCGCCCCGCAGCCACAGCGGATACGCTGAGCGAGCTGTGGCGAGCGCATCGATCGGCTCATTGCCTGACCTTGTGAGCAGCGAGGAGGAGCTCGGCTGCTACTCGGGGTTGTATTCGACTCGCGCCCGAGTGCTCAAGCCGGCGGACCTGGAGGAACTGCGCCGTATCTTCGCCTACGCCCGGGATGCGGGACGTCGCGTGACGCTCCGGGCCGGCGGGCACTCGTTCGACGCGCAGGCGCTCGGCGACGACCTCGTCGTCTCGATGATGCGCTTCGACACGATCGAGGTGCTCGCGAATGAGAAACAGGTGCGCGTGGGGCCCGGAGCGACCTGGGGCGCGATCCTCGCGAAGCTGGAGCCCACCGGTCTGGTGCCAGCGGTAACGGTGACCACCGAGCACGCCACCGCGGGCGGCACGCTCTCAGGCGATTGCCTCTCTCGGTTCTCGCCCGCGTACGGCAAGGAGGGCAAATCGGTCGAGAGCTTCGACCTGCTGACTACGGAGGGAGAGCTTCTCCATTGCACCGCGCCCCCCGAGGACGCTCAGCCGTCGGTATGGACGCGAGAGGAGCGCGCATACTGCGGGCTCATCGGAGGGCTGGGGTATCTCGGTGCCGTCGTGGCGATCACGTATCGCGTGCTGTCGGCCGGGTCGGCGGGTGGCCAGATCGGGGTGCGGACGATCGTCCGGAAGTTCGACACATTTAAAGATCTCGCAGCGGACCTCGTGCCGACCGCGAAACGGATGTACCTCGAGGACTCCGACCCGCGCGACCCCGAGAAGCTCGACGCGATCTGGTCGGCTTTGGATACCCGCGGCGACGGCAGCCAGTCCGCGCTCTTCTTCACCTCGACCTTCACGACGACATCCGACCGCCGGCGTATGGCGCTGCATCGCCCGCAGCTCTTGATACGGATCGTCGTCGAATGGCTCATGAGAGTGCCCTTCATCTCCAAGCGACTGTGGCGCTTCTACTTTCGCTTCATGTTCCGTGACGGTGATGAGTACGTCGACGACCTTGAGGGTTTCACGTTCTTCATGGACGGCAACGCGCGCGCGAAGCGGATCGCGAAGCGTCTTGGGTTCAAGATGCAGAACGCCCAGCAAACCTTCGTCGTCCCGAGCGATCCCGGCTCGGCGGGAGGCTGGGACAGCGCCAAGGAGGACCTCGTGGAGTGGCTCGAGTACGCACACACGTTCCTCCTCGAGCGCAAGCTCACGCCGACGCTCAACGACGTCCTCTTCCTGCCGAGGGACTTGCCATTTCCCCTGTCCGCGAGCGCCGACCTGCCGGGCTTCGCGGTCAGTTACGCGTTTGAGACCTCCAACCCGGCCACCCTCGAGCGCGTGAAGCAGGCGTTCATCGAGCTCGCGGACGCTCTGTCGGAGAGGTTCCAGGGTCGCGTCTACCTCGTGAAGAACGTGTTCGCCGAGCAGAGAACGCTGGCGTCGATGTACGGTGACAATGCGATCGAGTTCTTCCGCCTCAAACGCGAACTTGATCCGGGCGGGGTCCTAGGGAACGACTTCCTCACACGGACGTTTGGCGACCTCCTTGAGCGACATTCGGCGCCCCCACGTTAGATCTGGAACTCCGCCCAGAGCGGCCGGTGGTCGGAGATGTAGTAGCGCATATAGGCTAGGAAGTCCTCCCGCGAGCGGTCCTCCCAGAGCTCGCGAAAGAGCGCCCCGTCGAAGTCGAAGACCCCTAAGCGCCCCGTGAACTGCTCCTCAGTCTCCTCCGGGAAGAAGACGACTTGGTCGTAATGGCTGTCGCTGGCGATGCTGGAGCCGATCTGCGTTGAGTGCCCCGGCAGATGGAGCCCGCGGCTGGTCAGCTGATCGTAGATCGGATCGCCGGGTTCGGCCTTCGGCAGGTTGAAGTCGCCGAGCGCAACGATGTCTCGGGTAGCGGCATGTGGGTCCGTGCGGCGGGACGCGGCCCAGCGGGCGACCGCCATGGTCTCCAAGCTCCGGCGATTCATCGAAATCGCTGAGTCCGAGCCGAAGTAGAGGTGGACACCGGCTAGCTGAACGCTCAGCGAGCCGGCGTGGAAGAGGGCGAGATAGGGATTTCGATCGAAGCCCTCGAAACGCTGTTCGCTGCCGGGAATGCGGATGTAGCGAAGGTCGCTAGGGGGGATGGCGAGTTCGCCGACTTCCTCGCCGAGTGTGACCTTGCGGGAGTCGTAGAGGTAGGCCACCCGCTCGTCGTTTCCGGCCGCGTCGGAATGAAGCACGCGGTAGTGGTCCGGAAGGTGCTCGCGGATGCCGAATAGCCCGCTCAGGTCGTCGTTTACCTCCTGCAGAACGATGAGGTCGAACCAGCTGATGATCTCGACTATCAGCCGGTAGTCCGAGGCACGCCGCTCCTGTAATCCGAGGTTAGCCACGTTCCAGGTGGCTAAGAGCAGTCGATCGTCGGCCTTGTCCGGGATCGCACGCCCAGGCTTCTCGTCCCGGTAGCGGCGGAGGGCCGCCAGCTGAGAGTCGAGGCGGTAGTTGTAGGTGAGTGCGGGCTTGGGGAACGGTGGCACTGGTCCGAATGCGAAGTGGGCGTAGCCTTGGCCGCGCCGCTGACCCTTCAGGAAACCCGCGCGAACGTTATCGCTCGACAGCGGGGCGCCTGCTCCGCCCACAGGCGCCGACAGCTCCGCGGGCTAGGCACTACGGCAGCGCTGCGGCTAGCATCGGCAGGTGTCGCCCAAGCGGCTGTGGTCCCTTCTCCTCTCGCTCCGTCCGCGGTTGCTCGAGATTCCCAGGGACACCCGCATCGCGATAGTTGTCGCAGGCTGGATCCTCGTCGCCTTGGTTGCCTATCTCGTCGCATCGGCGATCTGGCACGAGGACCTGTCGCGCCAGGCGATCGCGATCGCCGCCTTGCTGGCGATCGCGGCCGTGACATTCCTCTTCTTCGGTTTCGGCGGCGCACAGTCGATCGCCGCCGGCCTTGCCTTCATCACCCCGCTGGTCTTGCTTGGCGGCGGCACGCTTCGGGCCGACAACTTGCTTCCTGAGGGTCCGGCTCCACTTGGAGCACTGGTTGGCTGCCCGCCCCTGCCCGACGAGTACGAGTGGCACGGCACGATCGCGGCGACCGATTTCCCCTACGCGCACCTGCGCGCGGAGACCAAGTTCGGCGCTCAGATCCTCGCCCGCTACCCCGCTGAGTGCGAACTCGGGTTCAACGGGTACTGCATCGGTGAGCCGGCACAAGACTGGCGCTTCGAGGCCCCGGATCCGATCTGGTTTGTTCATGCAGGGAATCCCGGATACATCGCCTCCGCCGACGTCAAGTCGTCGCCACCCCCACCGCGCCTCCTGGACGAGAACTGTGCCGGCTCGCGGCCGCCGCCGAACCACCCGGAGATCACATCCCCGGTCGGCAAACGCATCTCTGGCCGGGTCGAGATCACGGCGGCCGTACCTAACGCCGCGATCGTGGGCTTCGCCGTCTACTACGAAGACGATCCGGGACGGCAAGACTCCGCCCGATGGCACCGCATCGACCTTGATGTCGACACCGCGGACGGCATAGCGACATCCTGGGACTCGAGATCGGTTCCCGGACAAAGCAACCAGACCCCCGCGCCGGTAACCCTGGCCGCTGTTCCGTGTCTCGGCCTTGAGTTCCCAGCCCAAGCCATCGACACCAGGGCGTACCTGGTGGCCAACCGCGGCGGCTCTCCCGACCGCAACCTCACCCCGTTGCCCTCGTCTCTTGGGGAGGCGCAGGGGCTGGCGTGCGAGAACGAGGAGCGCTGACTCCTCGCTCTGTCGGCGTAGCCCTATCGATCCGGTGGACCAAAGGGCGCAATTCGTGGGTTCGCGAAGGGACCCTCCACACCGGGCTCCTTCCCGACCCGCTCGGCTGCCCGCTCCTCGACGAGGATCGCGTAGCGGTGGCCCTTGGGGTCGACGTTGACGACGCCGAATTCAGCGGTCGTACCTCGCGAATGCCCCTCACGGAGCGGCTGGGCCTGACCCCGGCTCGCTGATCACGCGCGCGGCGTGCTCGCGGAAGGGCAGGCCACCCGGCGGCGTCGGCTCGGCGCCGGGAGGCGCGGCCATCACGACCGCGGGGCGGGCCGGGGTGGTAGGCGACAGGGTTCTCGAGCGCGAGCCCGTCGCGCTCGGCGACCCGGTTGCGGGGCTGCTGCGCGCGCATTCCGACGACGGCCTGTTCCAGGTTGTGGTCCGGTCAGGCTTGGGCTCACACCACACGCTCCAGCCCTTCGCGTCGAGGAGATCGTCGAGCTTCGTGCGGTTGGTGAACGAGAAGGGCGGGGAGGATCTGCGCGTGTCGATCCGGATGTAGGTGTGGGTCCCGGCCGTCTCGGGGACCCGCACGCCGGCCACCGTGCAAGGCACCCGCACCAGTGCGCTGGGCGCGTCGCCGAAGAGGAGGTTCCTCGTGCCCTTGAGCCTCACTCGCTCGCCGTAGAAGGTGCCGCCCCAGTCCGGGCTGTCGGTCGAGTATCCGATCTCGAGGCCCTCGTGGGCCATGACGCCATACGCGCCGCCGGGCAGCGCCCCCCGGATACCGGCTCAGCTTCGCACGGACATGAGGTGCTCGAGCTTGTCGAAGCTGTCCGTCCAACCGTCCCGGTGCAGCCCACGGCGCGCCTCGGTCTTGAACGGGCCCTGAGCGAACGCGACCTCCGTCGACCCGCCGAGATCGCGGAACGACAGACGGACCAGGTTCTCGACGTCGTCGGGATCGGGGTCCTCCCATGCGAACGTGTAGGCGAGGCGGGCGGGCGGATCGACATCGCGGAACTCCCCGGTCAGATAGAAGGCGTCACCCTGGGGTGGCTGCATCTCGATCCGGTAGGTCCCTCCAACGCGGGGGTCGAATTCCAGGCTCGGGGTGGTAAAGCCCTCCGGCCCCCACCACTTCGCCAGTTCGTTCGGATCGCTGAAGGTCGCGAAGACGACCGAAGGTGCGGCGGGAAGAACGCGCTTCATCTCGAGGGTCAACTCGCCGGATCGCGCCGCCACGCGTGGATCCTAACCGGGGATCCGCGTGACGTCCCGACCCGCTAGAGGTCTG
The DNA here is from genome assembly GCA_050697095.1 of Solirubrobacterales bacterium. Lineage (GTDB taxonomy): Bacteria > Actinomycetota > Thermoleophilia > Solirubrobacterales > 70-9 > DASPWW01. The sequence continues at coordinate 24 of JBOGZH010000066.1, read as the reverse complement.
ATGTGGGTCCGCGTGTGCGGCTGG
>JBOGZH010000065.1:0-10504 GCA_050697095.1 Solirubrobacterales bacterium | reverse complement strand
GCTCGTGGCCGAGCGTAGCGAGGCGCCGCTTCAGCTGCGCGACCGCGCGGTGGACGGCGGCGAGGTCCTGCGCGGGACTGGTCGGCAGCGCGCGATCGAGCTCGGCTAGCGGGCGGGAGGGGGGGAGGCGGTCGGTCCTCTCGATCAGGTCGCGCTCCAGCTCGCGACGCAGGTAGCGCTCGAACTGGTTCAGGCTCTCCCGGTCGAGGGTGAGAACGTCGCCGTCGCCCTCCAGTTCCGCGCGGCCCTGCACCTGGAGGCCCAGGGTCCGCCTGATCCGCTGCACGTCGACCCCGACGACCCCCGATCCCTCCCCGCGGCGCCCGAAGGCCATGATCGCCAGGCGTGCCAGGTCACGCATCTCGCCGTCCCGGCCCTCGGTGATCGCCTGGCGGACCGCCTCGCGGAGCTCGTCGAGGTCGAGCTGTCCGCCGGACTCGTAGCGCCGCTGCTCTCCGATTCCGTGGCGCAGCGCCTCGGCCTCCGCCGCCCGGAAGAAGAAGCGGTCGAACAGCAGCTCGAAGGCGCGGCGATCCTCCTGCGACTTGGCGAGCGTCGCCCCCAGCGCCTCGCGGAAGTCTGCGGGCTCCGTCCACGGCACTTTCTCGAGCGCCGAGAACGCGTCGAGGATCTCCGAGGTGCCGACGCTCACGCCCTCGCGGCGCAGCTCTTCGCAGAACGCGACGAGCCGCGGCGCGAACCCGGCGGGAAGCTCGGAGGCGTCCGGGGCGCTCGCGCCCATCGCCGGGCTAGGACCTCTGGCCGCCGGCGGCGCCGAGATCCAGCCTGTCCTCCTCGCCGAGCTTCACGCCGACGCGCTCGGCGACGAGGTCGAGATCGGTGCGGTGCTTGACGATGATGCTCATCGTGCGCTCGAATACCGAGCGGTCGAGGTCGTCGGCCCCGAGCAGGAGCACGGCGCGCGCCCAGTCGATCGACTCGGCGATGGAGGGTGGCTTCTTGAGGTCGAGCGAGCGCACCATGTGCACGACCTCGACGAGGCGGCGCGCGAGCTGCGCATCGAGATCGGGAGCGTGCAGGCGCACGATCTCGACCTCGCGCTCGATCGCCGGGTAGTCGAGCCACAGGTACAGGCAGCGGCGCTTCAGCGCCTCGGTCAGCTCGCGCGAGTTGTTCGAGGTGAGGACGACGAGGGGGCGGGTACGGGCGCCGATCACGCCCAGCTCCGGGATCGAGATCTGGAAGTCCGACAGGACCTCGAGGAGCATCGCCTCGAACTCCTGGTCCGTCTTGTCGATCTCGTCGATCAGGAGCACCACAGGCTCCTCGGAGGCGATCGCTGCGAGCAGCGGCCGGGTGAGGATGAACTCCTCGCTGAAGATGTCATCGTGGACCGCGTCCCACGGCTTGCCGCGATCCGCGGCCTCGCCGGCCTCCGCCTGGATCCGAAGGAGCTGCTTGCGGTAGTTCCACTCGTACAGGGCCTTCGCCTCGTCGAGGCCCTCGTAGCACTGGAGGCGGATCAGCTCCCGGCCGCTCGCCCTGTGTAGCGCCTTCGCGAGCTCGGTCTTCCCGACCCCGGCGGGACCCTCCACCAGGACCGGCGTGCCGTGCCGCTGCGCGTGGTAGGAGACGAGCGCCACGGACTCGTCGGCGAGGTAGCCGACCTCGCCGAGCGACTCCTTGACGTCCGCCACCGACTCCGGTGTGTCTGTCACAGCCATCGGAGCCGATGATAATGACGCCATGCGCGCGCGCCGGGCTTCCGCCCGCCGATGAGCCGAATCGTCCTGCACCTGCTGTGGAGCGCGGCGCCTGCGGTGCGCCCGGGCGCGATCCTGCCCGAGGAGATGGGGCCCTACGTGGCGCTGCTGCTGGGCGGGTTCGTGGTCGGCGTCGCGGGGCACGTGTTCAGGCTCAGGTGGATGGTCGCGCTCGGGATCCTGATGATCTTCCTCGCGACCTTCCTGCTCCCGGTGGCGATCAACCTGCTCGAGGACGCCCCGGATCCGCCCGGCCCGAACGTCCCCCGTCCGTACTGATCGCGGGCGCGCCGGGGCGCTTGATTCCGCAGGTGGCGCGCTGCGAGGATGGTGGGGTGGGGCAGCTGGACGAGCTCGACCTGAGCATGTCGCTCACGCGCAAGGACGAGGCACGGGGCCTCGATCGCGCGTGGGAGCACCTCTCCGAGCTGCGGCTGACCCTCGGCGGCCTGATCGGGGACCAGGGGCTCGGGCCGCCGGTCTGTGTGCTGTTCGAGGGCTGGGACGCGTCGGGAAAGGGTGGGGCGATCAAGCGGCTCGTCGCGCAGATGGATCCCCGGCACGTCAGGGTGGTCCAGTTCTCGGCCCCGACCTATGACGAGAAGCGCCACCATTTCCTGTGGCGCTTCTGGCCCGCCCTCCCCGGGTGGGGGGGGATGGCGGTGTTCGACCGCTCCTGGTACGGGCGCGTGCTCGTCGAGCGGGTCGAGGGATTCGCGACACGGGAGCAGTGGCTGCGCGCGTACGACGAGATCAACAGCTTCGAGCGCTCGCTCAACGACGAGGGGATGATCCTGGTCAAGCTGTGGCTGCACATCTCCTCCGAGGAGCAGCTGAAGCGCTTCAAGCGCCGCGAGAAGGACCCGCTCAAGTCGTGGAAGCTGCAAAAGGACGACTGGCGCAACCGCGAGAAGCGCCCCGAGTACCTCGAGGCGATCGAGGACATGCTCGCCCGCACCGACCAGCCGCATGCGGGCTGGCAGCTGATCGAGGCCGAGTCGAAGCGCTACGCGCGCGTGAAGGTGATCGAGACCGTGATCGCGCAGATCGAGCAGGGAATGCGGGACGTGGGGATGGCGCCGCCCCCTCGCGTCGAGCCGTGACGGACAGCGCCCGAAAGCAACACGCCCGGGAGCTCTTCGGCGGTCTGCCGCCGCGCTACGACCTCCTCTCGGGGCTGCTCAGCTTCGGCCAGGATCCGCGCTGGCGGCGGGCGATGGTCGCGACCGTGGAGGCCTCGCCGGGGGATCGGGTGCTCGACGTCGCCACCGGCACCGGGATGGTCGCGGCTGAGCTGGTGCGCCGCTACGGCTGCCGTGTGGTGGGCCTCGATCAGAGCGAGGAGATGCTCGCAGGGGCGCGCGAGAAACTCGCCCGCCGCCCCGCCCTGGCGGCGCGGGTGGAGCTGGTCCGTGGCGAGGCGGAGCGACTCCCGTTCGGCGACGGCGAGTTCGACGCGCTCACCTTCACCTACCTGCTGCGCTACGTGGACGATCCGGCTGCGACCCTGGCCGAGCTGGCGCGGGTGGTGAGGCCGTCGGGCGGGATCGCCTCGCTCGAGTTCGGGGTTCCAGGGTTCGCTCCGACGCGCGCGCTGTGGGTTGCGTGGACGCGTCTTGCGCTGCCCGCGCTGGGGCGAATCGCATCAAGAAGCTGGTACCAGGTCGGCCGATTCCTCGGACCCAGCATCTCCGAGCTCGATCGGCGGCTGCCGCCGCAGCGCCAGGCCGAGCTGTGGCGCGCGGCCGGGATCGGATCGGTGACGATCCGGCGCATGAGCCTCGGCGGCGGCGTCGTGATGTCCGGGGTCAAGGATGAATGAGCAGCGCCGTCCGGCCTTCTATGCCCTGCGCCCGGGCGGCTGGCGCGACCTCGTCACCATCCTGCACCCGCCCTACACGGCGTGGCATCTGAGCTACGTCGCGATCGGGGCGGCGGTCGCCCCCGAGCTGCACGTCGATCGCCTGGTCGCGGCGCTGGCGGCCTTCTTCCTCGCGGTCGGGGTCTCTGCGCATGCGCTCGACGAGCTCAACGGGCGCCCGCTAGGGAGCGCACTCTCCGATCGGACGCTGATCGCGCTCGCCGCGGGGGGCCTCGCGGGCGCGGTGGGGATCGGGATTTCGGGGCTCGCGATCGTCTCGCTCAGCCTGGCGCCGTTCGTCGTCGCCGGCGCGTTCATCGTGGTCGCCTATAACCTGGAGCTGTTCGGCGGGCGCTTTCACACTGACCTCTGGTTCGCCGTCGCGTGGGGTGCGTTCCCGGCCGCTACCGGGTACTGGGTCAACGCGCTCGAGGTGGAGCCCGCCGGGGCGTTGGTGACGGCCGCGTGCTTCGGGCTCAGCGTCGCGCAGCGCCGCCTCAGCACGCCGGTGCGCGAGCTCCGGAGGCGCACCGTCTCGGTGCGCGGCGAGCAACGCCTCGCCGGCGGAGAGGTGGTCGAGCTCACGGAGGCGCGACTCGCGGCCCCGCTCGACGGCGCTCTGCGCGCCCTGTCCTTCGCGGTCGTGGCGCTGGCCGCCGGCTTAATAGCGCTGAGACTGTGATGCGCAACAGACCCGGCAACGGCGGAGGCGGGAGCGAGCGAGCAACATGACCGGTTGTGTGACTGCGAGCGAGCAGGAGCTGAGCACGTTGCCGGAATGATTTGGTCCAGCGGCTTCGGTAACGTGAGCGGGCAAGCGTCCCTGGGGCGCGTGGAGGTCTGATGGCCGACATGCCCGATCGACGAGGTGAGGAGTCCGGCGCAGCTCGCGCCGAGCGCCGGCTTCGCGCGGTGGAGGATCCGGCGCGGGACACGCCCGAGCCCGGCGACCCGCACGCCGAGGCCGCGGAGGCCAGGCGGGCCGCCGAGGAGGTTGGCGCCGCCGCCGAGGACGCGCGCCGCGAGAGCCTCGCGGAGCTGACCGCCGACGTGAAAAAGCTCGGCGCGGAGCTCGCCAAGACGCGCCGTGCGGTCGCCGAGGCGGACGAGGAGAAGGCCCGTGCCGAGCGCCGTTCCTCCGAGGCGGAGGCGAGGATCGCCGCGGCCGAGCAGGCGCGTGGCGGTGCGGAGCGCCGTGCCGAGAATGCCGACGAGCGCCTGCGCGAGGTGGAGCGGGAGCGCGAGGATGCCCTCCGCGAGGTGGAGCACACTCGGGCCCAGGGGGCGCGTGAGCTAGCGGAGCTGCGTCGAGAGGTCGAGCGCGAGGCGGTCGGCCTCAGGGAGGCCGCCGCGCGCAAGGCGACCGCGGAGGCCAACGCCGAGGCGCAGGAGCGCCTCACCGCGGCGCGCGACCAGCTCCGCGCGCAGGCGCAGGAGAAGCTGGACACGCTCGCGGAGAAGCTGCGGGCGCAGACCCAGCAGCGCGCCCGGGCACTCGCGGCGGAGGCGACGCGCGACGCGCAGGAGCAGGCCCGCGAGGAGGTCCAGAACGAGCTTCGCGAGGCCGAGGAGCGGGACCGCACCGAGATCGAGAGCCGCGCCAAGGTCGAGGAGGACCTCGCTCGGACCAAGACCCGGCTCGACGCCCTCGTCGAGAGGGTGGCGCGGGAGGCGGAGAAGCGCGCGCGGGAGGAGGCGGAGGCCCGCCGCCAGAAGCAGATCGAGGATCTCGAGCAGGAGATCGAGGCGGAGGCGGAGCGTGCTCGGGCGGAGGCGATGGCGCGCTCGCGCGCGACGCTCGAGATGCGCCTGCGTGAGGAGCAGGCGCGCCTGCGCCAGCAGGCGGAGGATCGCGCCCGGGCGGAGGCCGAGCAGCGGATATCCGCGCTGGAGACGCGACTGCGGCGCGAGGTCGACAGCGAGGCGAAAGAGGCGGCGGAGACGACGCGCCGCGGCGCCGAGCAGCGCCGGACGGCGCTTGCCGAGAAGGCCAAGCGGGAGGCCGACGAGCAGGTCAGGGCGGCGGCCGAGCAGGCGCGCCGCGAGGCGCTCGCGGCCGCGCGCCCTTCGAACTAGTTCTGCCGCTCAGCCCGTTGCGAGCTCGCGCGCCGCGCCCACCTCGATCTCGCGGCGCTCCGCGGCGAGCTCGATCTGATCCGCGCTGCGGCCGATCGCCTCCCAGCGTTTGATCGCCGTGCCGAGGAAGCTGTCGAGGAAGTTGTCCGAGTGCAGCGGATCGTGGTGGAAGAGGAGCAGCCGCTCGGCCTCCGTACGCTGGGCGAAGGTGAGCGCGTCGTTCAGCGGGGAGTGACCCCAGCCGACATGCTCCGGGTACTCCTCGTCGGTGTACTGGCAGTCGTGGATGAGGAGCTCGGCCCCGTGAGCGAGGTCGAAGCCGGAGATCCAATCCCGCTCGACCGTGTCGAGCGGTGCGCCGAGGCCCGGCTCGTGGTCGGGGATGTAGCACAGCGATCGCTCGCCCTCGGTGATTCTGTACCCGAGCGTTGGGCCGCGGTGGGTGACCGACTCCGCCCGGATCCGCGCCGAGCCCAACTCCCACTCGCTCACCGGCGTGTCGCGGAAGGAGACGTCGCAGGGAAGCTCCCTGACCTCCACCGGGGAGAGCGGAGCGGAGATATAGCGCGCCACCCGGTGCTCCAGCGATGCCTCGGGCGAGGCCGGGCCCCAGATCGTGATCCGCGAGTCGGTTTTGAAGCAGGGAGGGAAGAACATCAGCCCCTGGATGTGGTCAAGGTGCAGATGGGTGAGGAGGATGTTGATGTTCGGCATTCCCGCGGCGAGCGCGAAGCCGAGCGAGCGGATCCCCGTGCCCGCGTCGAGGATCAGCGTCTCCCCGTCGGCCAGCGTCACCTGGACGCACGAGGTATTACCGCCGTAGCGGTTCATCTCGGGGCCCGGGGCGGGGACCGAGCCGCGCGCGCCCCACACCTTCACCTTCACCGTGTCGCCTCCCCGTTCTTCCCGCCCGCGTCGACCGGCCAGAAGATCGCCATCGCGCCCGAGGTCTCCTCGGCGGCGATCGGCAGCGCGCTGACCTCGATGTCGTGCTCGTCCCCGGCGGCCGAGCGGATACGGAACGCCGAATGCGCCGGCCTTCCCTCGCGCAATGCGATCGTCAGCGGGAGCTCCTCGAGCGGGATCGGCTCCCCGTTGCTCGTGAAGGGACCGAACCGGGTCCCCCACTCCTCGGCCCCCATCTGCCCCGCCTCTTCGAACGGGATCCCCAGCAGGGCACCGGCGGCCTCGTTGTAGAACAGCAGCATCCCGGTGTGGTCGACGAGGAACGCCGGCGTCGAGAGGCTGGTCAGCAGATTGCGAGCGAGAATCAGCTCCAGAGGTTTCTGCGTGCCCTCCACCGGGCCATTCTTCCACCGATCGGCGTGTGCGGCGCGCAACGCGGCTACGCTGCGAGCCGCGATGCGGACTCGGCAGCTCTACGTGATCCTCGTCGTCGCGGGGGCTCTCGCGCTCGCGCCCGCCGCGCAGGCACAGGTTCCCGGCCTCCCTGTCATGCCGATACCCGGCGATCCGCTGCCGTCCGGCGCCGAAGCGTTCATCGGTCACGCCGCCGAGCCCCAGCCGGTCCGCGCCCCGCGCGTTCCCCGCCACCCGTTCATGGCCCGGAACGGACGCAACAACCTCCACAACGACCCGTATATGACCGACGTGTACCGAAAGCTGGAGGGGCCGCTCGGGCGCGGAACCACGACCAACTCGGCCCTGTTCGCCCGCGAGTGCGGATCGGTCACACTCGACAGCGCGGACCGGATCGAGACGATCTGCGTGGGCGTCGACAGGCCCGTGCTTGCGCTGCTCGACCCGGGGACGTTCGAGGTGCTCGCGGCGCGCGGCCTCCCTCCTCGCGACCTCACCGGCGGCGGCGACATCTTCACCGACTTCAGCGGCGGCGGGTACTTCTATCTCGACAACCGCGACCGCGCCGTGACCCCGACCACGACCCGTCACGTGCTCGTCGTGCGTCAGGGACAGGGCACGGGCTTCTCGGTGGAGCGTGACCATGACCTCAGCGGCGTGGTCCCCCAGGGCGACGCGATCATCTCGGTCCTCCCCGACTGGGAGGGGCGGATCTGGTTCGCCTCGCGCGAGGGGAGGGTCGGCTGGGTCGACCCCGGGAGCGGGGAGATCATCTCGCGCGAGCTCGGGGAGCGCATCGGGAACTCCTTCGCGGTCGACGAGGACGGCGGCGTCTACATCGTCACCGACGCGGCGATGTACCGGTTCGACGCGAGGCGGGGCGCGCCGCGGACCACGTGGCGCAAGGGGTACGAGAACATCGGCGTCCGCAAGCCCGGCCAGACGCAGGCCGGCTCGGGGACGACCCCGACGCTGATGGGGCGAAAGTACGTCTCGATCACCGACAACGCGGACCCGATGAACGTCGTGGTGTTCAAGCGTGGACGCCGGGTCGGGGGACGCAGGCTGGTGTGCCGCCGGCCCGTCTTCGAGCAGGGGGCGAGCGCGACCGACCAGTCGCTGATCGGGACGCGGCGCTCGATCGTGGTCGAGAACAACTTCGGTTACACGGGCCCGACCTCTACCGCCGGCGACGCGACCACCAGGCCGGGCCTGGAGCGGGTGACGATCGATCGCGATGGCCGCGGTTGCCGCACCGCCTGGCAAAGCAACGAGATCGCCCCGTCGGTCGTGCCCAAGCTCGCCGCCGGGAGCGGGCTCGTGTTCACCTACACCAAGCCCCCGTCCGGCGGCGCGTGGTATCTCACCGCGATCGACTACCGCACCGGGGAGACCGTGTACAAGCGGCTCGCCGGCGCCGGGCTCGGCTTCAACAACAACTTCGCGCCCGTGACGATCGGCCCGGACGACGCGGCGTACGTGGGCGTCCTCGGCGGGATCACCCACTTTCGAGACGCACGCTGACGGGCGCGTTTTCGGTTCACGAACGGAAGCAAGTAGGGGAGAGCGGTCGCAGCGCTCAGCGGCGCCTCTTCGGCCAGACCGCGGCGCAAAGTGTCGATAACCGCACACGCGGCGCGGCGCGCGGCGCGCGTGTGCACTTGACCCCCATATACGGGCAAAACGTCACGCGCGCGGGCGCGACGGAAACGAGTGTGCGGTTAGCGACGCCGAGTAGGCCTCGTCGGAGGTGGGAGCTTCAGCTCACCGGTTGCGCGCTCCCCCTCGGTGCCCTCGGGGTGCCTATCCCTCGACCGTGATGTCGCCCACCATCCCGAGTTGCTCGTGGTTGGCGATCGGGCAGTACCACCTGTACTCCCCGGGCTCGCCGAGCTCCACGGTGAGCTCGCCGGAGTCGCCGGGCTGGAGATCCTTCGGGAGCTCCTGCTCTCCGCTGGGGCCCTCGACCGCGAGGCCGTGGACGGTGCCGTCGCTGTCGTTCGTGGCCGTGATAGCGACCTCCCCCGCCTCCACGGTCGGGTCCGCGGGGTCGAGCTCGAAGTCCGTCTCGCTCACCCCGATCTCCTGCGCCTGGCCGGCGGCGCCCGTCGCGCCGGTGGGGCCCGTGGGGCCCGTCGGCCCGGTTGTCGCGACGACCGGGCTCTCGTCGTCGTCGCCCCCGCAGCCGGCGATCGCCGCGGTGCAGAGCGCCACCACGCCGAGCATCGCCGCCCGGCTTCGACGAGCGCTGTGGATCGGCGCCGGCACGACGCGGCACCTTATCTGCTCACCCGAGCCCATCAGGTAGGTTCCGTGCTCCGGCCCGCGTCAATTGGAGGTGCCAGATGCCGACCCGCAAGACCGACCTTCCGGCCCTGCAGCCCGACCCTCTCCAGCCGCGTCCCGATGAGGTCGAGGACTTCGTCCGCGCGCTCCAGGGGCTGAGGAAGTCCGAGGCGGACCTTGCGCGCCGCGCCACTTGGAGCCAAATTCGGCTCGCCGGAATGCGAGCGCGCAGCAGGCCGCACGAGGCGCTGGAAACGCTGAACCTGATCTTTCGCCTCGGCACCGTCCCGAGGACGCCTCTCGCCGGTCCCCATGATGGGATCCTCGTCGCCCCGGCACTGTGGCGGCGCGCCGACCGGGCGCTGAGCGCGCTCACCTCGTCGTGGATGCCGTGGGTCGGCAAGCGCTTCGATGCGGACGCCGAGCGGGGCGACAACCTCCTGCGTCCCGGCGCGCGCTCGGTGGCGCGGGTCCTGTGGCCGGGCTACCGGCCGTGGAAGGCCCCCGACGGCTTGCTCGGGGCCTTCCGCTTCCGGACCTATGAGGCGCCGGGCAAGGTCGACCCCGATCGCGAGACGCTCAAGATCGACTACGACTCCGAGGAGAACCCTCGACTGCTGATCCGGGACATCCTCGACGAGCTGGTCGAGGTCGTTCCCGGGGCGTATCTGGGCAAGGTGCTGCTGCGCCGCGGCGCCGCCGAGACCCCCCGCTGGCAGCTGATCGCCTACTTCGCTCTGCAGCCGCCCGAGACGGCGCGGGTGTCCGTGCAGCCGGAGTCGACTGTTGAGCCGGCGCCCGCGCCGGCGTAGGAGGACTCCTCAACGCCCGCGGCTCGCCTCCTGGGCGAGCTTCGCGAGCGCGTCCAACCCGTCCCCGCGGGGCGCGGGTAGGCGCGAGAGCTGTGCGCGGGTGCTTAGAGCTTGCCGATCTTGAAGATCTTGGTCCCGCAGTCAGGGCACGTGCCCTGGATCGCGGGGCGACCGTTCTTCATGGTCACCTGCTGGGGGTCCTTGATCTCCACCTTCTTGCGCTCTTTGACGCAGTAACCCTCTGGCATCTTGCGACGTCTCCTTTCAGGCGCCGGACCCTCGCGGGCCGACGATTGCCGCGTCCTAGCCGAAGGCGAACGCGCGAGAAAACCTCTCCTCACACCCACGCCTGCAGGCGACCGTAGCGCACTCGTCAGACGCCGTTGGACCGATCCGTGCCTGGAATGCCCAAATTAGTGCGTAAT
>JBOGZH010000064.1:0-2805 GCA_050697095.1 Solirubrobacterales bacterium | reverse complement strand
CCCTGCTTCACGCTGCGCGACAACACCGAGCGCCCGGTGACGATCCGGGCGGGCACCAACGCCCTGCTCGGCCTCGACCCGGAGCGAATCAGGGAGATTCCGTCGCGTCTGGCCGATTCCGGGCCTTCCGCGGGTGGCGCGCCGCCGCTCTGGGACGGCCACGCTGCGGAGCGGATCGCCGACGTTCTCTGCTGCTAGCTTGCCGCCCCGTGGCGTTCTCGCTCGTCCCGCGCGACAAGGTCTTCTTCGACCTGTTCAGCGAGGCGGGTCAAAACACGCTCCGGGCCGCGCGTCTGCTCAGCGAGATGCTCTCCAAATGGCCCGACGACGAGGGCCTCGCCCGGGACATCCTCAAGTGCGAGGGCGAGGGCGATCGGATCACCCACGACATCGTCCAGCGGGTGAACTCGACCTTCGTCACCCCGATCGACGGCGAGGACATCTACGGCCTGGCGACCAAGCTCGACGACATCGTCGATCACATTGAGGAGAGCGCCGACTTCATGGGCCTCTACCGGATCGAGGCGCCGATGGACCAGTCGTTGGCGATGGCCGACGTGCTGGTGAAGTCGTGCGAGCAGCTCGCGCTGCTGCTCGAGAACCTGCGGGGTTTCAAGGATCTGGAGAAGTACTGGATCGAGATCCACCGGCTCGAGAACGACGGTGACCGGCTGTATCGCGACGCGGTCGCGTCGCTGTTCGCGAACGGGATCGACCCGATGGTCGTGATCCGCTGGAGGGACATCTTCCTCAGGCTGGAGCGTGCGGTCGACGCCACCGAGACGGCGGCCCACATCCTCGAGGGCATCGTCATCAAGAACGCTTAGTGACCCCTTAGATGGATAGCGACGTCGTCCTGGTGATCGTCGTCGCGACGGCGCTCGCCTTCGACTTCACGAACGGGTTCCACGACACCGCCAACGTCGTCGCGACCTCGATTTCGACCAAGGCGATGTCGCCCCGGATCGCCATCACCTACGCCGCGATCCTCAACTTCGCGGGCGCGTTCATCTCGCTCGAGGTGGCGGCGACCGTCGCCGAGGACGTGGTCGAGGCCGGCGCGGTGACTCCGACCGTGATCTTCGCCGGCCTCATCGGGGCGGTCGCGTGGAACCTGATCACCTGGTACTACGGGCTTCCCTCGAGCTCCTCGCACGCGTTGATCGGCGGGGTCGTGGGATCGACGATCGCCGCGGCGGGAACCGGGGCCGTGCTGTTCGACGGCGTCGTCGGGGAGGTCCTGGTTCCGGCAGTGGTCGCTCCGATCGTCGCCTTCGTTGTCGGAGCGCTCGCGATCGTCGCGTCGTACCGGATCGTCGGCAGGCTGCGCCCCGGTCCCGTGACCCGCGGGTACCGGCTCGGCCAGACGATCACCGGCGGGCTGCTGGCCCTCGCCCACGGGACGAACGACGCCCAGAAGACGATGGGCGTGATCACGCTCGCGCTGGTAGCCAACGGGACGCTGTCGGAGGACGCCGGCGTCCCGTTCTGGGTCGTGGTCTCGGCGGCGGCCGCGATCGCCTTCGGGACCTACAGCGGCGGGTGGCGGATCATCAGGACGATGGGGACGCGGATCATCAAGATGGACGCCGCGCAGGGATTCTCCGCCCAGGGGGCGGGGGCGGCGGTGATCCTGGCCTCCTCGCACTTCGGCTTTCCGCTCTCGACCACGCAGGTGATCTCGGGAGGCGTCATGGGGGCCGGGGCCGGCAAGCGGGTCTCCGCGGTCCGGTGGGGGGTCGCGGGGAACATCGTCACGGCGTGGCTGCTCACCCTGCCGGCGTCCGCCGCGATGGGCGCGGCCACCTACGGCGTCACCCGGATCTTCGGGACCGGAGCGGTCGGCCCGGTCGTGGTCGCCGCCGCCGCGGTCGCCCTGATCGCGACGATCTTCGCCCGGAGGGCGCGCCAGGGCGCGCCGGTGCCGGCGGGCTGATGGGGATCCTCGGGTCGATAGTCGACTGGGAGGCGCTGGTGGAGACGGTCGGGGCGGCGCTCGTCGCCGGCGTGGGGATCGCGATCGCGTTCTCGTTCGCGATCTACGGGGTGGCGAGGTTCGCGGAGGCACGCCGCGCGGGGGCGCCGCTTGCCGCCGGCGTGTCGGCGGCCCTCGCCGCGGTCGCGCTCATCGTGTGCGCGGGCGCGATCACGTTCGGCGTCGTCGTGATGGCCTCGGGCTAGGTCGCGCCGCACTAAGATCGCGCCATGCAGACGGCGCGCAACGTGGCGATCATCGCCGTGCTCGCGCTCGGCGTCGCCGCGATCCCCGGCGGGGGCACCGCCGCGGAAACCGTTCTCGCCGCGCTCGTGATGGGCTTCCTCGCCGCGATGGGGTTCTTGGTCTACCGGCTGTACTGGGAGAACCAGCTCACGCTGTCGACGCTTACCGACGCACAGCGGGCGGTGCTGTACGGGGCGATCGGAGTGATCGCCCTGATGATCGCCGGCGCCGACGAGCTGCTCGACTCGGGTCTCGGCACGCTGATCTGGATCGCCCTGATCGCGCTCTCGGCGCTCGCGATCTTCCGCGTCTGGACCGTCGCGAACACCTACTAGCTCTGCGCTAGTTACTGCCTCTAGACACTGAGCGCGCCACCCGTGCGTGCCTTCGCGCGATCGTCGCGGCGTGTGGACCCGTGGATGGAACGCGGAGCGAGGCCAGGCCTCGGCCGAGCTCGTCGCCGTGGTCCCGGCGCTCCTGCTCGCGGTCCTGGTCGCCGCGCAGCTGGGTCTCGTTGGCTGGGCGCTGTGGTCGGCGGGCTCCGCGGCCCGCGCCGGCGCTCGCGCCGCGCACGTTGGCGGGGA
>JBOGZH010000063.1:0-24196 GCA_050697095.1 Solirubrobacterales bacterium | reverse complement strand
GCTTCTCCCTTTCCCGGTCCGGGTCCCCGCGGGTCCAGATTCGAATGGACCGCCCCTAATTAAAGCACCGAGTCCCCCCGAATGGCCTTTCGAGACCTCCAGGCGAGATTGGCGCTCGCAGTTGGTGCGCTCGCCGCGGCGCTCATCGTCGCCGCCTGTGGAGGCGACGATCCGGGTGCCGGGCAGACCCCCGACTACGACGCCGCGCTACGCAACGCGCCGCCCGAGCTGGCGGCGCTACATGACGAGGAGAACGAGCTGCTCGACGGCGGGGCCGAGGCCTTCGAGGCGAGGCTCGCGGAGCTGCGCGGCTACCCGGTCGTCGTCAACAAGTGGGCGTCGTGGTGCGGGCCGTGCAGGGCCGAGTTTCCCTACTTCCAGTCCCAGGCCGCCGAGCGCGGCACCGACATCGCGTTCATCGGCGTGAACTCGAATGACGGCGAGGAGACGGCGGCCGACTTCCTCGCCGAATTCCCCGTCCCCTACCCCAGTTACTTCGACCCCCAGCTCGAGGTGGCGGCGCTGTTCGAGGCGCCGACCGACTTCCCCGCCACTGCGTTCTACGACTCGAAGGGCGAGCTGGTGCACGTGCGCCGCGGCGGCTACGGCAGCGAGGACGAGCTCGCGTCCGATATCGAGCGCTACGCGCGCTAGATCCCGCGCCCGAGAGTCAGTTGGCGGATAATTCCGATTGCCATGCGCCGACTCCGCCTTGCGCTATCCGGACTGCTGGTCGCGTCGGGGCTGCTCGCGCTTGCGGCCGGCGGCGCGGCGCAGGAAGAAGGCGGCACGGCAGTCTCGATCCAGATCCCGGGGACGATCGACCCGGCGACGGAGCGCTGGCTGGGCGAGGCTCTCGACGACGCCGCGGACGACGACGCAGACGTGGCGATCCTGCGGATCGACACCCCGGGCGGTCTCGACAGCTCGATGCGGGAGATGGTTCAGGACATCCTCGCAGCCCCGATGCCGGTGATCGCGTACGTATCTCCCAACGGCGGGAGGGCGGCCTCCGCGGGCCTGTTCGTGGTCCAGGCCGCCGACGTCGCCGCGATGGCGCCGCAGACCAACATCGGCGCCGCCTCGCCGGTCTCGATCGGAGGCGGGGACGTGGACGATGTCCTCGGGCAGAAGATCGAGAACGACGCCGGCGCTTACGTCCGTGCGCTCGCCGAGGGACACGGCCGTAACGGGGACCTCGCCGAGGAGATGGTCACCGACGCCGTAAGCGTCCCGTCCCAGGAGGCGCTCGACGAGGGCCTGATCGACGTCGTCGCCGCGAGCGAGCGCGAGCTGCTCGACGAGCTCGACGGCTTCGAGGTCCGGGGCCCGAAGGCCCAGCGCCTCGCCATCGCCGGACTCGCGATCGAGACCCGCGACATGCCGTTCCAGTACGACCTGCTGCAGATCCTGGTCAACCCCACGGTCTCCTACCTGCTGCTGATCGCGGGGCTGATGGGCCTGGCGATAGAGCTCTTCGCCGGCGGCGGGCTGATCGCGCCGGGTGTGCTCGGCGCGCTCTCGCTGCTGCTCGGCGCATACGGCACAGCCCTGCTGCCCGTCACCTTCGTCGGGGTCCTTCTTCTGGTCGCTGGGCTCGCGCTGATCGTCGCCGAGGCCCACCTGCCGACCAACGGGATCCTCGGCGCCGCGGGGGTGGGGGCGCTGGTCGTCTCGGGACTGCTGCTCTACGACACCGATTCGGAGGCGCTCGGGATCTCGGTCCCGGTGGTCATCATCACGGGCCTGCTGCTTGGAGGCTTCATCGCCTTCGCCGTCCAGCGCTCCGTGATCGCGCACCGCGGGCCGGCGCGCACCGGATGGGAAGAGCTGATCGGCGAGGTCGGCGAGGTCCGCGTCCCGCTCGCTCCCGTGGGTCAGGTCTTCGTCGAGGGAGCGCTGTGGAGGGCCCGTCCCGTCGACAAGGGCACCACGCTCGATCGCGGGTATAGAGTCCGAGTTGAGTCTGTGGACGGCCTGACGCTGCTCGTCAAGCCGGCCGGCGCGGCCGCCGAGGCCGCTGATGAAGCTGAGGAAGGAGCGCGGTAGTGGTTGCTCTAGTCGTCATCGGGATAGCGGCCCTCTTCCTGTTCATCCTGCTCGCGTCCGCGGTCAGGATCCTGCGCGAGTACGAGCGTGGGGTGATCTTCCGGCTCGGGCGGCTGATCGCCCAGAAGGGCCCCGGCCTGATCCTGCTGATCCCGATCATCGACAAGATGGTCAGGGTCGACCTGCGGACGGTGACGCTCAACGTCCCGCCACAGGAGGTGATCACGCGCGACAACGTCACGGTGCGCGTGACCGCGGTCGCCTACTTCCGGGTGATCGACCCCAACCGCGCGATCACCGAGATCGAGAACTTCCTGCTGGCCACGTCGCAGATCTCCCAGACCACGCTGCGCTCGGTGCTCGGCAAGGCCGAGCTCGACGCGCTGCTCTCCGAGCGCGAGCGGCTAAACGCCGAGCTGCAGCGGATCATCGACGAGCAGACCGAGCCCTGGGGCATCAAGGTGACGACGGTCGAGGTCAAGGACGTCGAGCTCCCGGCCGAGATGCAGCGCGCGATCGCGCGCCAGGCCGAGGCCGAGCGTGAGCGCCGGGCGAAGGTCATCGCCGCGGACGGCGAGTTCCAGGCGGCCGACAAGCTCTCCCAGGCCGCGGACGTGTTCAGCAAGAACCCGGCGACGATGCAGCTGCGCTATCTGCAGACCCTGCTCGAGCTGGGCGTGAACCAGAACTCGACGGTGAACTTCCCGCTTCCGATCGACATCCTCGATGCGTTCACGGGAGCGATGCGCTCGGCGGCCGGCGGCGGCGGCGGCGGCGGGATGCAGCCGGGCCCCCGAGGCGGCTGACGACACCGGGCGGGGACCGCGTCCGGGCGTGAGCGCCCCAGAGGTCCGGATCGACCAGCTGACCGGCCTGCGCACGGTGCTCGCGCCGGGGCGGGCCGAGCGCCCGGATGCGTTCACCGAAGCGCTGATCCCGCAGAGCGCGGACGACGGCGAGTGTCCCTTCTGCGAGGGCCGCGAGGACCGCACCCCGCCGGAGGTCGAGGCGATGCGGCCCGGCGGGGGAGAGCCGAACTCCCCGGGGTGGACCACGCGGGTGGTCCCCAACCTCTATCCGGTGCTCTCCGACTCCGACGAGACCGAGGGCCCGCGCGGGGTGGATTCGGGGCTCACGAGCCCCGCCGACCCGCTTCGCGCCTCGAGCCGCGTGGCGGAGCCCGACCTGTTCGCCGCCTCACCGGCCGCGGGGGCGCACGAGGTGATCGTCAACACGCCCCGGCACGTCGCCTCGCTCGTGGAGCTCGATGAAGACAGCTTCGCCGCCGCGATCGACGCGTGGCGCGAGCGGATCCGCGCCCACGCCGGCGATGCCGCCTACTCGCACCTGATCGTCAACGAGGGTCCCGCGGCGGGGGCCTCGCTGGAGCACACCCACGCGCAGCTCTACGCGCTCGACTTCGTGCCGACCGTGGTGGCGCGCGAGCGCGAGCGCTTCACCGCCTACCACGAGCGGACCGCGGGAGCGCACCTGCTGGAGGACGTCGCCGCCGAGGAGGTGCGCCGAGCCGAACGCCTGGTGGCGATCGACGACGAGGCGTTGCTCGTCGCGCCGTGGGCGTCCCGCTCGCCGTTCGAGCTCCGTGTGATCCCGCGCCGGCCCGCGCCGTGCTTCGAGGACGAAGGGGCGGCGGGGACCGGAATGATCCACACGGCGCTGGGCGCACTGGCGCGGCTGTTCGGATCGGCGCCGCAGCTCAACCTGTGGGTGCGCACGGCGCCTCGCGACGTCGAGGAGTTCCACTGGCACGTCGACATCCTCCCCCGGCTCACCGTCCGCGCCGGGTTCGAGATGGGAACCGGGATCGAGGTCAACGTGTACCCGCCGGAGCGTGCGGCGGAGGACCTCCGTAGGGTCCTTGCATGAGCCCGCCGAGCGGCCGCCCCTACCCGCGCTTCATCGCCGACGCCTCCCGGGAGGCCCAGCCCTACGGCCGCTGGGCCGAACGGCTGCTCGAACGGTTCAAGAGCGCGTGCGAGCCGCTGGCCGACGAGGCGGGCGCGGCGCTGGACCCGGAGTCCGCGCAGTGGTTTCCGGAGCGTGCCTGGGGCGGGCGGGTGTACGTGCCGGTCGCGGCGCGGGGAGCCGAAGCGGAGGGAGCCGAGCCGGTGGAGTACTTCGGTCACGTCTCCTTCGTCCGACCCGAGGACGGCGAGCCGGGGGATCTCGATGCGCGCGCCGACTTCACCGACGTGGTCGCCGAGGACAACCCCGAGTGGCGCATCGATCTCAACGACGACGTGATCGGCGCGTGGCGGGCGGACGGCGACCGGGGTGGTGCCGTGACCCTCGTATGGGGCGTCCCGCTGGTCCGGGGGGCGGTGGCGGCGACCGCGGAGCTCGACAAGGAGGTGATCGATCAGGCGCCGGTGGAGGACGGCCGCTTCACGCTGATCGCCGTCGACGCGGTGAAGGGGTTCGGGGACGACATGTACCTGGAGGTGAAGCTGTGGGATCGCCGCCTCGGCGGGCTGGCCGCGGAGAGCCTCTACGATGAGCCCGAGTGAGCGCGAGGCTCAAGCAAGGAGAATGGTGCTGGGCCGAGCGCGAAACACCTGGTTGTCGGCCCCGATAGCTCAGCTGGATAGAGCGACGCCCTCCTAAGGCGTAGGCCGCAGGTTCGAATCCTGCTCGGGGCGCTCCGGCACGAGTGATGGATTCGGTAGTCCACAGGGGCCCAAATCGATGTCGTCGGGTGGGCGTTCGCGATCGTCCTCGCTAGCGGTCCGGGCGCTCCGGGTAGAGCTCGTCGATCGTCACCAGGGCGCGGAACGGCGAGCCGCCCGCCGCCTCGATCGCCTCGCCGCCTCCGGCCAGCCGGTCCACGACGCACAGCACGCCGCCGATCTCGAGCCCCTCGTCGCGGATCCGCTCGATCGCCCGCACCGTCGAGCCCCCCGTGGTGACCACGTCCTCCACCACCAGGCAGGGGGTGCCGCGGTCGAGCTCGGGGCCCTCCAACCAGCGCTGCATGCCGTGCTCCTTGCGCTCCTTGCGGACGAAGAACGCGGTGAGCCCGTCCGTACCGCGCGCGGAGAGGGCCGCGCAGGCGATCGGGTCGGCGCCGATCGACATCCCGCCGACGGCGCGCACCCCCAGCTCGCCGGCCGTTGCGGCGACCAGCTCCCCCGCGGCCCGAAACGCGCGCTGCCGCAGCAGGGCGCGCTTGGCGTCCACGTAGTAGGAGGCCTTCCGGCCGCTGGTCAGCGTCACCTCGCCGATCACCACCGCGTGGGCGCGCAGCTCCTCGAGCAACACCTCTCGGGCCGACGCGTTCATCGCCTGTCGGCCGCGTCCAGGTCGGCGCGGGCGGCGACGACGGTGAGGTAGGCGAGGACCAGCGCCACCGCGAGCAGGACGACGAAGTCCACCGGGCCGACCCACCCCGGCTCCGCATCGCCGATGTCGACGAGGTGGTTGACGGCGTGCGCCCCGAACCACACCGCCGAGACGAGGAGGACCGGGAAGCGCCACGAGGGGCGGCCCGCCGCGAGCAGCAGGCCGACTCCGATCGCGAGGGAGAAGGTCGCGTTGTCGCGGATGTAGTGGTCGTTCTGGACGCCGAACCCGGCGACCGCGTCGAAGAACGACCCGGGGGAGACGATCATCCACAGCGCCTGGGCGATCTGGTAGATCCCGAAGAGGAGCAGGACCGCCCGGAAGCTGGACTCGCTCACTAGTAAGTGTAGATCGACATCCCGACCTGCACCCAGCTGTAGATGCTCCGGGCGTCGGCGATCGGCGTACGGACGCAGCCGTGGCTCGCCGGACGGGTGGGGACGGAGCGATAGCCGTGGATCGCGTAGCCACCGCGGAAGTAGACCGAGTAGTACATCCCGATCGCGTTGAAGCCTGGCTGGCGCCGGTAGAAGCGGTAGTGGCCGCGGATCGTCGGCGTCGAGGACGCGCCGGTCGAGACGTGGTAGGTCCTCTGCGCCTTCCCGTTGTCGGCGAGCACCATCACCTGGCGGCCGATGTTCACCTCGACGTGCTTGCCGGCGCCGGGGTGCTTGAGCTTGTAGGCGCCGCGGCCGTCGGCGAGCGCCTTGAAGATCCCCGAGGTCGCCCGCGTCGTTCGCGCCATCCCGTGCACCTTGCGATAGGCGAGCACCGCGCGCCCCGTGCGATCGGTGAACCGCTTCCCGTTCGAGGGCACGTAACCCTCCTTGTCGAGAAGGCGGTTGAAGAGCTTCACCTCCTTGCCGCCGTCTCCCCGGTTCAGCCCGGGGTACTTGAGCTTGAACTTGGTGCTGCGTGCCCTCGCGGGGCCCAGCACCGGGTTCCCGGCGTGCTCCGCGGTGGCGACGTAGTGACCGGGCTCGAGCAGCGCCGGGCCCTTGAGCCTGAACCGCCCCGCGTCCTCGCCGCCGTGTGTGACCGGGACGACCTCCTTCTTCACGACCTTGCTCCCGCCGCGCAACAGGCTCACGGTCACCTGCCGGCCGGGGCGCCACGGGCTCAGCGTGCCGAGGACCTTGACCCGGCGGCCGACCCGGACCCGGCCCTTCTTCTCGCCCTTCAGCTTCAGCTCGAGCTTCGCCTGTGGCGCGGGTGGCTGCTCCGGCGGGAGGGGGGAGGGCGGCGTCGGGACGGGGCCGCCGGTGGCGTCGGGAGGCTTCGGCGGGTTCTCGCCGGCGAGCGCCGGCCCGGGAGCGAGCACCGCGACGACCGCGGCTGCAGCGACGACGATGAGGAGTCCCTCCCGAATCTTCACCGCGGGAAATTCTATTCCAACCGTCCGGCGCATCTGCGGAGAAGGGGTCCGTGGTCTACGCCACCAGCCGGCTGCGAAGCGCCCGCACCGGGATGTAGAAGAGCAGCGCGCTGACGACCAGGAGCCAGGCGGTGTGTACCGCGATGTCGAGCGCCTCGGGCCCGGTCGCTAGCCCCCGAGTGATCTCCACCATGTGGTACAGGGGCGTGAACCACGCCACCACCTCGACCCAGCCGGGGAGGCGCTCGAAGGGGAAGAAGATTCCCGAGAAGAGGAACATCGGCGTGATGAAGAGGGTGAAGAAGTAGCTGTACAGATCGATCTTCGGGATCAGGGCGGTGAACGCGTAGCCGACCACCGAGAAGCACAGCCCGCCGAGGAGGACGAACAGCGGGATCACGATCGCCCACGGTGAGCTGATCAGTCCGAACGCCGTTACCACGAGAAGGAAGCTGGTCCCGTACACGGCGGCCCGCGACGCGCTCCATGCGAGATCGCCGGCGACCAGGTCCTGGACCTCGACCGGGGTGGCGAGCACGGCGTCGTAGAGCCGCGTCTCGTTCATCCGCAGGTACACGTTGTAGGTGGTCTCGAACGCGGCCGACCACATCGCGGCCGATGCGATCAGGCCGGGGGCGATGAAATCCTCGTACGGCACACCGTTGATCCGCGCGACGTAGGTGCCGAGCCCGAACCCGAGCGCCACGAGGTAGAAGAGCGGGTCGATGAACTGCGGCAGCAGGACCCCCTTCCACAGCTTCGAGAACACGCGCGCGTTCCGCAACCACACGGCGGCCGCGAGCCGTGGCGAGGGGATCAGCTCGCGGAGCGGCATCCGCCGCCCGAGGCCCGCGTAGGCACCTTCCTGCATTGCGCTCATTCCCTGAGGCTCCTTCCGGTGATCCGCAGGAAGACGTCCTCGAGCGTCGCCCGGCGGACGAGCGCGGAGTCGTGGGGGAAGCTGCGCTGGTCGATCTCCGCCAGCAGTGCCTCGGCGTCGGACGTGTAGAGCATCAGCAGGTCCTCGGCGAGGTCGTGGCCGTCCAGCCGTCCGTCCAGCGCCGCGATCAGGGCCTCCGCGTCGCAGCCCTCCGCGAGGCGCAGCTCGAGCACCTCGCGCCCCACGTGCTCGAGCACCAGCGCCTGAGGCTCGCCCTCGGCGACGATCCGGCCGTGGTCCATGATCACGAGGCGATCGCACAGCCTCGCCGCCTCCTCCATGTAGTGGGTCGTGATCAACAGCGTCACGCCGCGCCGCTTGAGGCGGTCGAGCGCCCGCCACACGGCGAGCCGCGCCTGCGGGTCGAGGCCGGTCGTAGGCTCGTCGAGGACCACCAGGTCGGGCTCGTTGATCAGCGCCCTGGCGACGAGCAGGCGCCTCTTCATCCCCCCGGACAGCGCCCACACGCGGTCGTCTGGACGCTCGTCGAGCAGCGAGAACGACAGCAGCTCCTCGGCGCGCGTCGCCGCCACCGTGGGGTCGATCCCGAAGTAGCGGGCGTGGACGATCAGGTTCTCACGCACGGTCAGCTCCCCGTCCAGGTTGGTCTCCTGGGGGACGACCCCGAGCCGCTGCTTGATCGCGCGGCGCTCCCGCGCCGCGTCCATTCCGAGCACGGCGAGCTCGCCGCCGTCGATCGCGCCGAGCCCGTAGATCATCTTCATCGTCGTCGTCTTTCCGGCGCCGTTCGGGCCCAGGAAGCCGAAGCAGATCCCGGGCTCGACGACGAAGTCGATCCCGTCGACCGCGAGCCGCCCGTTGTAGCTCTTTCGCAGGCCCGCGGCGACCACCGCGGCTGTCTCGATGGCGCTCACGTGGAGGTGACGATCGCGAACGCGATCGCATTGTTGAGGAGGTGGAGGATGATCGGCGGCCACAGCGACCCGGTGCGCTCGTAAAGCCACGCGAGCAGCACGCCGAGCAGGGCGAGCTGCGGCACCACCGCGATGCTGTCGGGGTCGGTGTAGTGCAGGAGCCCGAAGATCCCGCTGGAGATGAGCGCCGCCGCCCATACCGGGAGCCTCGAGCGCAGCCCTCCGTACATGAAGCCGCGGAAGAAGACCTCCTCCGCCACCGGGGCGACGGCGATGATCAGGGCCCCCGCGGCGATCACGCCGAAGCCGCCGTCGTCGAGCCCGAGCTCGCGCGTGAGGTCGTCCTGCTCGGGTTGCACGATCGCGCCGTAGATCGCGGCGAAGACGATGTAGGCGATGTAGCCGACCGCCGCGAGGCCGAGCGCCGAGCCCGCGAACCCGCGCAGGCCGAGTCCGGTCAGGGCCGAGCGCGGAGAGCGAAGTGCGCCCGCGAACCACAGCGCGACTCCGATCAGGGTCGCGGCCAGCAGCCCCTGTACCGCCAGCTTCGAGGCCAGGCTCTCGAGCTCGGGATCGAACGCGGCGACCACGATCGACTCGACGAGGAGCAGCCCGATCACCGCGAGGATCGCCCACAGGACCGTGATCGGCCTCCAGCTCGCCTTGGGGATGCCGATCCCCTTTCCCGCCCAGGGGCTTGCGGGTGGCTTGTATGGAGGTGGGCTCGGAAGCGGAGCGGTTGAGGCCGGGGCCGTCGCGGGGTTGATGGTGCCTTGAGCCCGCGCTATGGCCGGTACGGGGTTCGGATTGGGATTCGGGTTGGGAGCCACTGCCGCGCGGGCCGGCTGGTCGCGGACGACGATCGTGTGCGCGAAGCGGTCGCCGAGGCGCTGGTGGCGCTCCGTGTTCGCGATCAGCACCGGCCCGATCACGATCACGTCCACGAGGCGAAGCAGGTTTCGAACGGTCGTTGGCCCGAAGGCCGGGCGCCCCCCGTCCTCGTCGGTCACGTGGATGCTGCAGATCGCCTTCCCGATCGTCTTTCCCCATTTCCACTCCGTGAGCCAGAAGTAGTTGAACGCGGCGGAGAACAGGGCGAGGAAGATCACCCCCACCACCACGGGCTCGTCCTCGTAGGTCCCCTGAGGGATGTTGACCGCGACCTGGCCGATGAAGAAGAGCCAGATCAGGCTGTCGAGGAAGAAGGCAAGCCCGCGCTGCCCGAGTCCGGCGTAGGTCGGCTGCTGAACGGCGGCGTCGCTCACGGGTGCAGATAGTGCTTGATCTCGTGAAGTGAGGCGATCCGCGATCCCGAGCGATCGCCACCACCGACCGGCCCGGGCGGGCCGTCGCGGTCGAGGAGCAGAGCCGGGATTCCCGCGGCGCGCGCTCCCTCGAGGTCCTCCTCGGGCGTGTCGCCGACGTGAAGGGCCTCCTGCGCCGCGCATCCCGCGGCGTCGAGCGCGCGGGCGAAGATCGCCGGATCGGGCTTGCGCGCGCCGGCCGCCGCGGAGCTGACGACGCCGTCGAGAGCGTCGCCGAGCCCGCACCGCTCCAGCACGTCGGGAAGCGAGCAGTCCCAGTTCGAGACGCACAGCACGGCGAGCCCGCGGCTGCTCAGCTCGTCGAGCGCTGGCGCGGCATCCGGATACGGGCGGAAGCGGATCGCCGCCATCAGTGTCTCCGGATCGACCTCGCGGCCGAGCTCGCCCGAAAGGACGGCGGCGCAGCGGCGGCGCAGCTCGGCGAGCGAGCCGGGGTCCCGGCCCTCGTGGCTGTGCGCCCGGTAGTAGCGCATCTCCACCCGCACCGCTCGCTCCACCCGCTCGGCGGATACACCGTCGCCGAGCACCTCGCGGAGGTGCACCCAGGGGGGCTCGAGCTCGACCAGGGTGCCGAGCGCATCGAGGAACGCGGCGCGGGTGGGTGCCGTCACACCATCCATTGTGTCGGGGTGGGTACGGTGCGCGACGTGGATCCGAGCTTCTGGGACGAGTACGGCGCGGAGATTTCGGCGGCGATCACGCTCGTCGTGACGATCGTCCTCGCGCTCGTCGTCGACCGCCTCGTGCTGGCGCGGGCGAAGCACGTCGCGGGGCGCTTCGCGGAGAGCGGCGTCTCGCGCGCCACCCAGACCCGGCTCCAGGTCGTCCGCCGGCTCGTCTTCGTGATCATCCTCGCGATCGGGATCGCCCTCGCCCTTAGCCAGTTCGGCTCGATCAGGCGGCTGGCGATCGGGACCCTCGCCTCGGGCGCCCTGCTCGGCCTCGTGATCGGGTTCGCAGCCCGCCAGACGATCGCCAACCTGGTCGCCGGGATCCTCGTCGCGATCACGCAGCCGATCAGGATCGGCGACCGCGTCACCTTCGAGGAGGAGACCGGCCGCGTGGACGACGTGACCCTCTCCTTCACGTACATCGACACGGGGGACGGGCGGCTGATGGTGGTCCCGAACGAGCATCTCGTCACCGGCGTCCTGTTCAACCACTCCACCGGTGACGAGGCGGCGCCGGTCACCGCGTCCGTGTGGTTACCGCCCGACGCCGACGTATCGGCGGCTCGGCGGGCGCTCGAGTCGGCCGGGTCCGCGACCGTCACCGTGGCCGAGATCTCCCCCGAGGGCGTTCGCCTCGAGGTCGGAACGGAGCGCGACGCCGGTCGGACGCGCACCGGGGGCGAGGAGGCGGCGCTTCGGGAGCGCGCGCAGAGGGCGCTTCGCGAGGCCGGCCTGCTGACCCATCGCTTGCCAATCCAGCGATAGTTAGCTTGCGTTTACACGCTCCCGGCTACTCTTTCGTGAGCGATGACGCAGCGGGCGCGGAGAAGGCACCGTCGCTCGGGCAGGAAGCGAAACAAGATCCTCCTCGGGCTGGGAGTGGTCGCGGCGGCGGTCGCGATCCTCGTCCTCGGCGTAGGCGTATGGGCGCTCAGCATCGCCGCCGAGGCGCCGCCGATCGAGGAGTTGAAGCCGGTGGACCGGGGGACGAGCTCATCGGTCTTCGCCGCCGACGGCAGCCGCCTCGGGTTCATCCAGTCCGATGAGTCCCGCACCCCGATCTCGATGGAGAGGATCCCCGATGATCTCCGGGAGGCCACCGTAGCGATCGAGGACGAGCGCTTCTACGAGCACAGCGGCGTGGACCCGAACGCGATCGTGCGCGCGGCGGTCGAGAACATCGAGGCGGGCAAGGTGGTCCAGGGTGGCTCGACGATCACCCAGCAGCTCGTCCGCAACCTCTACATCAGCAATCCGGAGCGCGACCTCGAGCGCAAGATCAAGGAGGCGACGCTGGCGGAGGAGCTCGAGGACGAGCACTCGAAGGCGTGGATCCTGGAGCAGTACCTGAACACGGCCTCCTACGGGACGATCGAGGGCCGAACCTCGGTCGGGGTCGAGGCCGCGTCGCGGACCTACTTCAACAAGCCGGCGGACGAGCTGAAGCTGACGGAGTCGGCGCTGCTGGCCGGCGTTCCCCAGTCCCCCTCACGCTTCAACCCGCTGATCAACCCGACCGGTGCGGTGGAGCGCCGCAACGAGGTGCTTCAGAGGATGGCCGAGCAGGGCTACATCACCGACGACGCGGCCGACCGTGCCTCGCGGGCGGGCTTGGGCCTGGAGCGCGGCTACCGCTACGAGACGATCCGCGAGCCCTACTTCTTCGACTACGTGCAGCAGGAGCTGATCAGCCGCTATGGCGTCGCCACCGTCCGCCAGGGCGGTCTCAAGGTCTACACGACCATCCAGCCCGAGCTCCAAGAGGCTGCGCGGCAGGCGATCATCGGACACGGCTACACGTCGGACCCCGCCGCGGCAGTGGTGTCCGTCGATCCGGCGAGCGGAAACATCGTCGCGATGGCGTCGTCGGGAACCTACGAGCAGAGCAACTTCAACCTCGCCGCACAGGGGCATCGCCAGCCGGGATCGTCGATGAAGGCGTACGTGCTCACGGCGGCGATCCGCCAGGGCGTGAACCCCGATTCCACGACCTATGAGTCGAAGCCGCTGAACTTGAACCTGCCCGAGTACGGGCCCTGGGAGGTGAGGACGGCGGAGGAGGGCGAATGCAACTGCCCGATGACGATCCGGGAGGCGACGGCAGCGTCCGACAACACCGTGTTCGCCCAGCTGGATCTTGACCTGGGGCCCGACAACGTGCGCGATACCGCCTACGACATGGGCATCGAGACGAAGCTGGATGCCGTCCCGGCCGAGGGGATCGGCGGTCTGCGGATCGGAGTCACCCCGCTCGAGATGGCCAATGGGTATGCAACGCTGGCTGACGGGGGGATCCGCAACACGCCGACCGCGATCACGAGGGTCGAGTTTCCCAATGGCGACGCCGACGAGCCGGGGCGGGGCGAGCGTGAGCGGGTGTTCTCCGACGGTGTCGCCTACGAGGTCACCGATGTCCTCGAGGGCGTGATCAGCGGTGGAACCGGGACCGCCGCCAACATCGGCTGCCCCCAGGCCGGCAAGACCGGATCGACGGACGACAACACGGACGCGTGGTTCGTGGGGTATACGCCAAGGCTCTCCACCGCCGTATGGGTGGGGCACCCGAACGCGCGCTCGACGCTCGGGAGCAGCGCCTTCGGCGGCACCCTCGCGGCGCCGATCTGGCACGACTACATGCTGACGGCGAGGGGCAACTTCTGCGACGACTTCCCGGCTCCCGAGGACCCGGTCGAGTTCCAGCCGTTCTACGGCACCTACGCCAACAACGGCTCCGGGGGCGACTACTCGTCCGACTCCGGGTCCTACGACTCGGGGACCTACGACAGCGGCTCGACGACCCCGACCACTCCCCCGGACACCGGGACCGGCGACCCGGGCGCCTACGCACCGGGGATCCAGGACGGGGCGGACCCGGTCGACGGCAACTGAGAAGCAAGCGCGCGATTTGGAAGCAAATCGCGCGGTTTGGGGTGGACGTCACATCGCGCGGTTCGTGGTGGCCAAGAGGCGCCTAGGAGCGGTCGCGCTGGCGTTGCTCGCCGCCGCGGCGATCCCGCTCGCCGCGCCCGGCGAGGCTCTCGTGCCCGGCGCGGCGGAGGGGGCGCCGGGCTGGCTGCTCGGTCCCTACGGGGAGGGCCTCGGCCTGGGGGGTGGCGACTACCTCGCCGCGCTGGTCGTCGCCTTCGCCGCGTACCTCTGCGTGACAGCCGTCGCGGCCGGGCTCGGTGGGCGGGTCGTGTGGGGGACGATCCTCGTCCTGGTCGGCGTCTTCGCGCTCGCCCCGCCCCTGCTCTCGCTCGACGTCTTCAGCTACATCTCGTACGCGAGGCTGGGCGCCGAGCATGGGCTCAACCCCTACGACGCCGTTCCCGCGGACCTCCCCGGCGACCCGGCGGCCTCGCGCGTCGAGGACTTCCGCTTCGAAGTCAGCGTCTACGGCCCATTGTTCACGCTCCTCACCTACCCGCTCGGCCTCGTCGGGGTTCCGGTCGCGCTGTGGGTGCTCAAGGCGGCGGCGGCCGCGGCGGTGCTCGGCGTGACGGTGCTGACGGCGCGGCTCGCCGCCGTCCGCGGCGTGAACCCGCACGGGGCGGCCGCGCTTGTTGCCCTGAACCCGCTCGTGCTCGTCCACGTCGTCGGGGGCGCTCACAACGACGCCCTGATGGTGCTGGGCCTGATGGCCGCCGCGTCCGCGGTCGCGGTGGGGCTCGAGGCGAGCGGCGGGGCATCCCTCGTGCTCGCGGCGGCGGTCAAGGTCTCCGGTGCGTTCGCGGCCCCCTTCGCGCTGTTGGGCTCCGCCCGCCCCGTCCGCCTCCTCGCGAGCGCCGCGCTCGCCGTGGCGCTGGTCATGGCGGTGAGCCTCGCGGCGTTCGGGCTGGAGGCGGTGAACGCGCTCGGGGTCATCGGCGGGAACCAGACCGAGTCGAGCTACTACAGCCTCCCCAGCACGGCGGCGAGGATCACCGGCCTGGACGCCGAGGCGGCGCGCTTCGCCTTCCTCGCCGCGTACGCGGCGCTGGTGGTGTGGCTGGTGGTGTGGACGCGGCGGGGCGGCGACTGGCTGCGCGCGGCCGCCTGGGCCGGCGCCGGTCTTCTGCTCGCGACCGCGTGGCTCGTCCCCTGGTACGTGATCTGGGCGCTTCCCTTCGCGGCGGTTGCGCGGGACCGTGGGGTCGTCGCCGTCGTGCTCGCCCTCTCGGCGCTCCAGCTCCCGGTCGCGATTCCGTAGCCCCGGCTCCGATAGGTCCGGCGGCGGGCAGCGGCTCGGCTGAGCCCGGTTCGCGCGCAAAGACGTTGGCGGGGCAGGGATGGAGAATGGCCAGGTAGGGGTGGCGGTGTCGATAACCGCACACTCGATGATCTCGGGGAGCGAGTGTGCAGTTGACCCCGCGATACGAGGCAAAACTGCGCACGCGTACCGAAGCGGGCAACGATTGTGCGGTTATCGACGGTGATTTGGGCCATGAACTGCTCCCGGCTTCCCCTCGTTGCCGCCGTTGTTTCGCCCGGCGCTACCCCATAGCGCCACAATCAGCTCATGCCTTCCGAGCCCAGGATGCGTGACGAGGGCGAGTTCGCGCTGATCGCGCGGCTCGCCGAGCGGCTGCGGCGGGCACGTGGCACGGAGCCGACCCGCGCCGAGATCGTCGTGGGGATCGGCGACGACGCGGCGGTGACGGTTCCCGGCGGAGCGACCGTCACCTCGACGGAGGCCCTGATCGAGGGCGTTCACTTCCGGCGCGAGACCGCGCCGCCGGCGGCGATCGGCCGCAAGGCGCTGGCCGCGGCGCTCTCCGATCTCGCCGCGATGGGGGCCTCCGCGGGCGAGGCCTACGTCGCCCTGGGGCTGCCCGACGATTTCGTCGAGGACGATTGCCTCGAGCTCTACGACGCCCTCGCCGCCCTCGCCGCCGAGTCGGGCACGGCCGTGCTGGGCGGCGACCTGACGCGCTCGCCGGTGCTCGTGCTCGCGATCACCGTCGTCGGCCACGCCCCCTCGGGCTCGGCGCCAGTGGCCCGCGACGGCGCGTCGGTGGGCCAGGTGCTCGCGGTCACGGGGGAGCTCGGGGGCGCGGCGGCGGGCCTCCTGCTGCTCGAACGACCCGAGCTCGCCACCTCGCTCGATCCCGAGACAGCCGCGGCGCTTCGCCGCCGCCAGCTCGAGCCGACCCCGCTGCTCGCGTCCGGCGGCGCGCTCGCGTCGGCAGGGGCGAGCGCGATGATCGACATCAGCGATGGGATCGGAGCCGATGCAGGCCAGATCGCCGCGGCGAGCCGCGTTCGCGCGTCGATAGAGCTCGAGCGGCTGCCCGTCCAGGCCGGGGTGGCCGAGGTCGCGGCGGCGGCGGAGCTCGAGCGGGTGGATCTCGCTGCGGCGGGGGGAGAGGACTACGAGCTGCTCGCCGTGCTTCCGGCGGAGCGAACGGAGGATGCGACGGCAGCCGTCTCCGCGCAGGGCGGGCGGCTGACGACTATCGGGCGGACGGCTCCTGGGGAGGGCGTCGAGCTGCGCGGCCCGGACGGGTCGGTGCGCCAGCCTCTCGGGTTCGATCATCTCCGCCCTCGTTGAGCATGCGACGGGCGCGGTTGACCTCCTTCAGCTTGCGCACGATCGAGTCCGCGACATTGCTGGCGTTGATCGCATAGTTGCCGCTTGCGATTCGACGCCGCAGGCTGGCCAGATCCTGGTCCGTTGTCAGTGTGAATCGCGCCATTTGGAACTACCGAGGTCTCTTGGGGGGCACCTTCGTGAGGACAGAGCTCTGCCTCACCCTTCTAATCGGCTCCCGGGCCGCGAATCGTTAGCTTTCGCCCCTCGTAGATCCGTCTATCGTCCACCCCCCGTTTCTCCCCCTCAACGCCCGTGTCGAAACCACTCCCCTTGGCTTCCGCTCCCCCCGGTCCGGAGCGCTCGGCAGGCCGGTCCGGCCCGCGCACGACGATCCTCGGCTCATGATCGGGCCGCTCCGGGGTGAGGGCGGCGGCGAGCAACGCGATCAGGCAGCCGGCGTACAGACAGCCGATCAGCGCCATCCCCAGCCCGAGCTGGCCGTCGGCGACCATCAGCAGCGCGTGCCACGGCGCCGAGACGCCCACCTCGAACCGGTCGCCTAGCCATACGAGGGCGACGAGGGCCGGCAGCAGCGAGACGCCGACGGCGCCCGCCGAGAGCCCGAGCCGGAGCCGCGGATCGCGGACCGTCGCCGCGATCCACGAGTGTGCGGCGGGCACGGCGAGCAGCGCGAGGTAGGGGTTGAGGAGCCAGGTGGCGAGCGCCGCCGCGCACAGCACCACGCCCGTCGCGGTGATCAGCCCCTGGGGATCGCCCCGCCGCGGGACGGCGAACGGCCGCGCGCCGGCCCAGGCTCCTGCCAGCCCTGCGACGAGCAACACCGCCACCAGCACCGCCCGCCAGTCGATCGGGAACCGGCCGGGGTCGAACGGGAAGCGGGGCGAGGGAAGCAGCCCGATGATCGCGAGCAGGTACGCGAGCCCCGTCGCGCCCAGGAAGGGCAGCGAGCGGCCGACCACCCAGCCGAGATCGAGCGGGCGGGCGAGCCCGCGGCGCAGGACGCGAGCGAAGCCGTCCACCGCCGCCACGACCGCCGGAAGCAGGAGCGCGAACACGAGCAGCGCGATCGTCCAGCCCGGAATCACGTTGTCGCCCAGGGCCACGTAGGCGTCGGGGCCGTGCTCGGGCCGGCCAGAGAGCGCGTCGAGCGCGAGGATCGTCGTCTGCGCCGCCTGGCCCATCTCGCCGAGGGTCTCCTCGGAGAGGGACACGAGGCTGTCCTCGCCGGGCGGGAGCGGCCGTTCACCGGCGGAGCTGATCGCGACCGCGTCGACCCCCTCCTCGATCAGGGGCCCCTGCTCCCCGAGGCCGATCGGCGCAGCGAGGCGAAGCAGCTGGCCGAATGTTCCCTCCAGCCCGGCGGGCTCTCCGAGCTCCGCGGAGACCGTCTCGGCGGCGGTGCGGGTGAGCTGGATCGCGGTGCTCTGGGAGCCGGTGGACCACGGGATCGCGAACGGAGGCGCGGGCCGAACCGTGCCGGGCTGGGAGATCACCAGCGCCGCGTCGATCAATTCCCGCTCCGGGTAGTTGTCGGCGAACTCGCGCACCCCCGTGGCGCCGTCGGCGCCGGCGGCCGTGGACACGAAGACCAGCGTCCTGCTGTGCGAGGCGCCGCCGAAGGTCTGGGCGAGCTCGATCAGCGCACCGGTCGCTGCCGCGCTCGACGCCGCGCCCGGACCGGCGGCCGAATCACGCGGCGCCAGCACCACCAGCCGCCGCTCGGACTCGCCCGGAAGGGTTGCGATCACGTTGCGCAGCTCGACGTCCTCGCCGTCGAAGCTCGAGGCGAAGCTCTGCTCGGAGACCTCCGCGCTCCCGATCCCCGAGAAGCTGTCCGCGACGAGGTCGGCGACCTCTGCGTCCCCGGCGCTCCCCGGCGTTCGCTCCGGGGCCGTGTTGGCGATGTCGCGCGCTGTCGCCGCCGCCCCCTCGTCGTCGAAGCTGCCCAGCGACACGGGTGCCTCGAGCGGTTCGGGAACGGGTTGCAGCGAGAAAAGCAGCACGATCACCGCGACCAGCGCGGGGGCGAAGGCCACCCGGTAGAGACGCTGGTCGATCACCGGATTACCCTTCCTGTATGGCCGAGGGAGCGGCGCGAATCCTGTTGGTGGATGACGAGCAGGCGGTCCAGAAGCTGCTGTCCTATCCGCTCCGCAAGGAGGGCTACGACGTCGTCGCCGCGCATGACGGTCGCGAGGCGCTGGATCGGTTCGCCGAGCAGCGTTTCGACCTCGTGGTGCTCGACATCATGCTGCCCAAGCTGGACGGGATCGAGGTCTGCCGCCGGCTGCGAAGCCGAAGCCAGGTTCCGATCATCATGTTGACCGCGAAGGACGACGAGATCCACAAGGTGGTCGGGCTCGAGATGGGCGCGGACGACTACATCACCAAGCCCTTCTCGGTGCGCGAGTTCCGAAGCCGCGTCAAGGCGGCGCTGCGCCGCACGGAGATGTTGCGAACCCGCGCCGCGGGCGGAGAGCCGATCCTCGCCGGCGAGCTGCGAATCGACTTCGAGCGGCGCCAGGTGACGGTCGACGATCGATCGGTTCGCCTCACCTACGTCGAGTTCGAGGTTCTCGCCGCGCTCGCGACCAGCCCGGGGCGGGTCCATACGCGCGAGATGCTGCTCGAACAGATCTGGGGGGACTCCGGATACCGCGATCCGCGCACCATAGACGTGCACATCCGCCACCTGCGAGAGAAGCTGGAGCCCGATCCCAAGCACCCGGAGTACCTGTTCACGGTGCGCGGCGTCGGGTACCGCTTCCGAGATCCCGAGTGATGGCCGCCACCGGGCCGCTGCGCCGGTTGCCCCTGAACAGCGTCCGCAACAGGCTCGTGTTGCTGTTCTTCGCGATCACGACGGCAGCGGTCGGGTTCGTCTACCTCTACGTCGTGCCCCAGCTCCGCTCCAGCCTCACCGCCGAGAAGCTCACTCGGCTCGAGGCCGTGGCGGCCGAGTCCGGCGAGCGGCTGGTGGCAGCGATGGATCGTGGCGCCTCGCAGACCCGGCTGCGGCGACTGGCCCGGGAGCTGGCGCAGGAGAGCGACGCCAGGGTCACCCTGCTCGGCCTCGGGCGGGGAGGAGCCGGGTTCGCCCCCGCATTCGTGATCAGCGACTCGGAGCTCGAGCGAACGGCGCTCGAACCCAGCTACGCCGCGGCAGCCAACGCCGCCGCGAGCGGGAGCGTGAGCTCCGCGGTCGAGCGCGTGGACGGCCAGCGGATCGGTGAGACGGCGATCGCCGTCGGCACGGGCGGCAGGCCACGCTGGGCGGCCGTTTTCTCCACCTCGCTGGAGGACGTCGACGACAACGTGGCGCTGATCCAGCGCCAGATCCTGATCGCGGGCGCGATCGCCCTCACCGCCGCCCTGCTCGCGGGCTACTTCGCGGCGCGTGCTCACTCGCGTCGCCTCAGCAGGCTCGAGGAGGCCGCGGAGAAGGTCGCGGAGGGAGACTTCGAGGTCCCGATCCCGGTCGACTCCTCCGACGAGGTGGGCCAGCTCGCAATGACCTTCAACGAGATGCAGACGCGTCTCGCGCGGTTGGATGGCGCGCGCAAGGAGTTCATCGCCAACGCATCGCACGAGCTGCGGACGCCGATCTTCTCGCTCGGCGGGTTCGTGGAGCTGCTCGAGCACGAGGAGCCGGATCGCGCCTCCCGGGAGGAGTTCGTGCGGGAGATGCGGGAGCAGATCGACCGCCTGACCAAGCTCACGGGGGATCTCCTCGATCTCTCGAAGCTCGACGCCGACGCGCTCGCCCTGCGCGCCGAGCCGATCGACCTCGCGCGCCTGGGCGAGGCGATCGCGGCGGAGTTCGGCCCCGCCGCCGATCGTCACGGATCGGAGCTCGAGGTCCGGACGGGTGACGCCGACGCGCTCGCGCTGGCCGACCCCGATCGGGTCGAACAGATCATCCGTATCCTCCTTGACAACGCCTTGACCCATACTCCGCAGGGAACAACGATCTCCGTTACGACCGCGCGCGGGGACGGGACCGCGGGGCTCGTGGTAAGCGACACGGGTCCCGGGATCGACCGCCGCTCGCGCGCCCGCGTCTTCGACCGCTTCTACACCGGCGACTCGGTGAGCGGATCGGGGCTCGGCCTGGCGATCGCGCGCGAGCTCGCGATGCGCATGAACGGAAGCCTCGGCGTCACCTCGCGGCGCGGCCGAACCGAGTTCAAGCTCGAGCTGCCCGCCGGCACCAGGGCTGCGGTGGCCCCGGCGTGAGGATGATCTCGAGAGTCCTCGCGGCGTGCGGGGTGGCCGCCCTTCTCGCCCTCGCCGCAACCGGTTGCGGGGACGACGACGAGGCGGCCGTGACCACCACCGCGGCGGGCGAGGGCGGCCGCGAGCGCGTGATCGTCGAGGCCTCGAACGGCGCCTTCAACCCCCAGGCGGTGTACGACAAGGCGGCGCCCGGGGTCGTGACTGTGCTCTCCGTCTTCGGCGGAGGCGGCGGGAGCATCCTCGGCGGCGGCGGGGGAGCCGGGCAGGGATCGGGGTTCGTCGTCGGCGACGACGGGGAGATCGTCACCAACGCGCACGTCGTCACCGACGCCGAGGCGGGCGGAGCGGCGGAGATCGACGAGGCGAGGGAGGTCTACGTCGAGCTCGCCGATCGCAACCGGGTTCCGGCCGACGTAGTCGGCTTCGATCCGTTCGCCGACGTCGCGCTGCTGAAGATCGATCCCGATGGGCTCGACCTCGTCCCCGTCGAGCTCGGAAGCAGCGATGAGATCGAGGTCGGCCAGCCGGTGGCGGCGATCGGGAGCCCGTTCGGCGAGGAGCAGTCGCTCTCCGTCGGCGTGATCTCGGCCACGGACCGCTCGATCGACTCGCTGACCGACTTCACGATCGACGGCGCAATCCAGACCGATGCCTCGATCAACCCCGGTAACTCCGGCGGCCCCCTGCTCGACGCGGAGGGGCGCGTGCTGGGAATCAACCAGCAGATCAGGACCGCCTCGGGCGCGGACGAGGGGGTCGGCTTCGCGGTCCCCGTCGACGCGGTCAGCCGGTCGCTCGACCAGCTCCGCGACGACGCCGAGGCCGACTACGCGTTCCTCGGCGTGACCACGCAGGCGCTGTACCCGCAGCTCGCGGAGCGACTCGAGATCGACGCGCCGACCGGCGCGCTCGTCGCGGAGGTCGTCCCCGACGGCCCGGCCGACGACGCGGGGATCGAAGCGGGGGACCAGGATCTCCGCTTCCAGGGCCAGGAGGTGACTGGCGGAGGCGACGTGATCGTCTCCGTGGACGGGCAGGAGGTGATCGCGGAGAGCGATCTCGCCGAGGCCGTCTCCGGGCACGGGCCCGGGGACACGGTCGTGATCGAGGTCCTGCGCGACGGCGAGACCGAGGAGATCGAGGTCGAGCTCGGCGAGCGCCCCGAGCAGGCTCCGCAGGGCTGAGATGAACGACCGCGACTCGCTGGCCGGCGTGGCGAGCGAGCTGGCGCTCGCGCTGCGCGACGAGGTGCGCCCGCTGCTCGGCCGCCACGAGGGCCGCGGGCACGTGCGCGGTGCGCGGGAGGGCTCGGACGGCGGGGGCGACGTCATCTTCGAGATCGACGAACGGGCCGAGTCGTTCATGGAGCGCTTCCTCTCCGAGCGTGCGCCCGACGTCGCCTTCTACTCCGAGGACCGGGGACTGGTCAATCCAAACGGCGATGCCCGCTGGGTGCTGATCGTCGACCCGATCGACGGCACCCGCCCGGCGATGGCGGGGCTGGAGTCCGCCTGCGTCTCGGTGGCCCTAGCGCCGCTCGAATCCGAGCCGCGGATGGGGGACGTTGAGGTGGGCTGCATCGCGGAGATCAAGTCGGGGACGCTGTACCGGGCCGAGCGGGGCGGCGGCGTCGATCCGCTGCCCGCGCTGTCTCAGAACCGGGATCTCGATCGCATGTTCTGGAGCTACGGCCTCCGCGGCCGACCGGCCCGGGCGATGGCGGAGGTCCTCGGGGACCTGATCGACACCTCGTCGGTCGGCGGGGCGACCTTCGATCTCGGCTCCGCGGCCTACGACATGACCCGGGTCGCGAGCGGCCAGCTCGACGCGTACGTCGAGCCGGGCCCCCGCATGGTCATCGACGTGCCGGGTATGCGGGAGGAGTTTCAGCGCGTCGGAGGAGGGGCGATCCTCAACAACTCGCCCTACGACCTCGCCGCCGCGGCGCTCTGCCTCGAGGAGGCGGGTGCGGTGGTCACCGACGCCTACGGCAAGCCGATCGGCGGGCGGCCGCTGCTGGGGTCGAGCGCCGAGTTCCAGATCTCCTGCGTCGTGGCGGCGAACCAGGACCTGCACCGTGAGATCTGCACCGCGATCGACGCCGGCGTGGAGCGGCTCGCGCGCGCGGTGGGCGCGGCCGGGTCCAACAGATAGCCTGACGCCGTGCTTCAGGAGGTAGCCCTCGGCCAGCGCTCCCTCGCGGACTACACGCACCTCGTCGGGCGGGGGCTCGTCGAGCAGATCCGCGAGCTCGCCGAGCCCTTGCAGGGCCTGCGAATCCTGCACGTCAGCGCGACGGCGTTCGGGGGCGGGGTCGCGGAGATCCTCTACACGCTTGTCCCGCTGATGCGCGACGCGGGGCTCGACGCGCACTGGAACGTGATCCTCGGGCGGGAGGAGTTCTTCAACGTCACGAAGCTCCTGCACAACTCGCTCCAGGGAGACGAGAACACGCTCACCGAGCAGCAGTGGGAGGTCTTCCACGCCTACAACACGATGAACGCGCGCGGCCTGGAGGGCGACTGGGACGTGGTTGTGATCCACGACCCCCAGCCGCTCGGGCTGCGCCGCAACGCGCCGGATCGCGCCGGCCGGTGGATCTGGCGCTGCCACATCGATCTCTCGAATCCCAACGAGACGACCGTGGCGCGGATCCGGCCGCTGATCGAGGAGTACGACGCGAGCGTGTGGCACCTGAGGGAGTACGTCCCGGACGGTCTCGACGGCGGGGTTCGAATCGTCCCTCCCGCGATCGACCCCCTGTCGCCCAAGAACATGGCGCTGTCACCCGAGGACGCCGCCTTCGTATGCGAGCAGTTCGGGATCGATCCGGACCGGCCGCTGATGTGCCAGGTGTCCCGCTTCGATCCCTGGAAGGACCCGATCGGGGTGATCGACGCCTACCGGCATGTGACCCGCGAGGTCCCCGACGCGCAGCTCGCGCTGGTCGGCTCAATGGCGACCGACGATCCCGAGGGGTGGGAGTTCTTCCACCAGACGTATCGGTACGCCGACGGCGATCCGGACATCAAGATCCTCAACAACCTCAACAACGTCGGGGCGATCGAGGTGAACGCGTTCCAATCCCAGGCCGACGTCGTGATCCAGAAGTCGATCCGCGAGGGCTTCGGGCTCACGGTCACCGAGGCGCTGTGGAAGGGGCGCCCCACGGTGGCGAGCCGGGTCGGAGGGATCCCGCTTCAGATCGCCGACGGGGAGGGGGGATTCCTCGTCCCCTCGCCCGAGGAGGCGGCGCGGCGCTGCATCGAGCTGCTCACGGACCCGGAGCTCGCGAAGCGACTCGGCCGGGCGGGCAAGGAGCGGGTGCGGGCGAACTTCCTCACCCCGCGGCTGCTCCGCGACTGGCTGCAGATGCTCGGTCCGTTCCAGATCGCCGAGCCGGCGCCGCCGGCCGGCGCCGTCGAGGAGGCGGGATGACGCCGGAGAGCCAGCGGCTGGTGATCGTCTCCAACCGCGGCCCGGCTCAGTTCGAGCGCAACGCCGAGGGCAACCGGGTCGTCAGTCGGGGGGGCGGCGGGTTGGTGAGCGCGCTCACGGACCTGGTCTCGCACCGTCGCGCCCTGTGGATCGCGTCGACGATCACCGACGAGGACGTCGCCGTCGGGGCGGAGGCCGGCGGCCCGGTCGAAGTCACGCTCGGCGGGGTGAACTACGAGGTGCTGCTCGTCGAGAGCGACCCGACGGCGTACGACCGCTTCTACAACGTGATCGCGAACCCGATCCTGTGGTTCATCCAGCACTACCTGTGGGACCTCTCCAACTCGCCCGACATCCGCCGCGAGGAGACCGAGGCCTGGGAGCAGGGCTACCT